>PCWT01000031.1:0-942 GCA_002796245.1 Gammaproteobacteria bacterium CG11_big_fil_rev_8_21_14_0_20_46_22
GTAGTAGAATCAAGTGCTTATCTTAAAGCACTCGAGACTGTCGCACTACCAAATAGAATTCACCCTTAGCTTCGAACCAGTTGGTCGGGAGTTCGACTAAAATGTCTGGAACATTTTAGAACGCCGAAGGCGCCCGAAGGGTGAGCCCCAAGGATGGGGCGAATAATCCTCCGGGCACCATAATCAAGTCACTCGTAGAGTGGCTTTTTTATTTGGCGGGTGACGGAAGATTTGAACTCCCGCAAACGCAAAACTAGGTACCTTGCCTGCATCGCACCCAAGGTGAAATCAGCTTATAAACCGCTTTATTAATCTGTGTGTCGGACATTGCTGTATGTTTTTGTTTAGCATAATCCCAAACCAAATCATGCGCGCCTTTCACGCAATACCAGCCTGATGTCCAGCCATAAACAGTAAACGTATTAATCTGAGGTTTTTTTACAATGGAAGAGACCGACAAGCCCGTAACATGACCATAGGGGTTTGCAAGATTATTTTCAATCACCTTCAGCATAGCCTCGACATTGTGAGGCGAACCATAGAGCAACAACTCTACCGTGCCGTTGTTTAGATTTTTCGCCGAGCCTTTAACCCGATACCGAATCGCCGCTTTGAGCGCACTTTCTCTAAAAGCGACATGCTGAACCTTGCCCTTGACGACTGCGCGCACAGCACACTGAGCGGCACTGGGCTCAGAAAATGACGGTACTGCCGAAAAAGCCAACATAGGCAACAGGACAAAAAATCCGGCAACGATTGCTTTAGCGCTCAAAACAGAACTCCTCATGAGTCATCATGAACCCTAGCCTACCGAAAATCGAAGAGAAAAACAAAAACGTGTAGGGTCTGTTTACAATGGATTTTCACGCTGCAAACTGAGTGAAATTGGTCCAAGTTGCTCATTATTTTCGTTAAATAGGGTTAGCTATTCGCCTCAAATAA
>PCWT01000031.1:980-11128 GCA_002796245.1 Gammaproteobacteria bacterium CG11_big_fil_rev_8_21_14_0_20_46_22
GCCTCAACCCCTTCAGTTTTCGCTTGCAAAAATCCATTGTAAACAGACCCTGATTTTCACAGTGCCTGTAAAAACCGAAATTACAAAAAAAGCAGGGGCAATCGCTTTGAATTTTCTAGCGAGCCACCTGCTTTTTAATCAGCCTGATTAGGACGAAGCCTTTAGCGTTGCCGCCACTTATTTAGATTTGGCCCGTGTTTTTTTCACGACCTTTTTCTTGCCAGCAGCAGGTTTACGCTTGGCCTGGCCTTTCTGACCAAAGGCTTTGTTTTTCGCCTTTTTGCCCTCACGGTTACGATCACGATCGCCCCAATCTCTGCTATCGCGACTATCTCTAGTTCTAGATTTAGACGCAGGCCTATCAGATCTATCAGATTTTTCAGGGGGTAACTGCGGAGACTTCGCGCTATCATTGAAATACGCTAAAGCGGCAGCGATATCCTCAAAAGAGCGCCCACTTTCGTACGCAATCTTTTGCACCAAGTCACGGTAAGGCCCAAGCTTTCGGCTTTTCTCTAAGGTATCAGAAACCTGCTGTGCCAAAGCTTCATTACGCTTGGCGGTCACTTCTTCGTGGCTAGGCGGATTCACGCGCTCGATAGTCACTTTTAGCGTGCGCTCAATGTTTTTCAACATCCGCATTTCACGCTGGTTCACCATCAAAATCGCTTTACCTGAACGCCCTGCTCGACCGGTGCGGCCGATACGGTGCACATACGATTCCACGTCGAAAGGAATATCATAGTTGATCACGTGGCTCACGCGCTCAACGTCAATGCCGCGCGCTGCCACGTCAGTGGCTACGATAATATCTAAACCGCCTTTCTTAAACTGCTGGATCACACGTTCACGGGTGGATTGATTCACATCGCCATTGAGTGCTGCTACACCGTAGCCTGCACTTTGTAGGGTTTGTGCGAGCTCTGCAGACTTTATCTTAGTACGGACAAAGATAATCGTCGCTTGTGGCGCTTCACCTTCCAGCACACGCAAGAGCGCGCTGTTTTTTTGATCCGTGTTTAATACAATGTACTGCTGCTCGATTTTACCGATCGTGCCTTCTTTCGCTTCAATCGCGATATGTTGCGCATCGCGCTGGTAATTTTTAGCCAATTTTTTAACGCCAGCTGGCATCGTGGCCGAGAATAACGCCGTTTGGCGAGATTCTGGCGCTTGACTTAGAATTTCTTCAATACTGTCGACAAAGCCCATGTTAAGCATTTCGTCAGCTTCATCCAGCACGACCATTTTTAAATCTGCTAAGGATAATGTTTTACGCTCCAAGTGGTCGATCACACGACCCGGCGTGCCCACAATCACTTGCGGACCGCGCTTTAACGCGCTGAGCTGTGTTTGATAACTTTGGCCACCGTAAATAGGCGTGACCAAAAAGCCTTTCAGGTGTTTCGAATAAGTTTTAAACGCTTCAGCCACCTGAATGGCGAGCTCACGTGTGGGCGCTAATACCAACACCTGAGGCTTTTTAAGCGTAAGATCGATTCGGGACAAAGCCGGCAGCGCGAAGGCTGCCGTTTTGCCAGTACCCGTTTGCGCCTGGGCGATTAAATCGCTGCCAGCAAGCAAAACGGGGATACTTCGAGCTTGGATAGGCGTAGGTACTTCATAACCAAGCTCAAGAATTGAGGCCAATAAAGGCCTATCCAGGCCGAGCCCGGAAAAATCAGAGGATGACATTAAGTAATACTCTATCGACGACGATCGTCAGAACGACCACCACCACCTGTACGAGGCGGCTTGTCTTTCGCGATGCTCACCTTCAACTGGCGGCCTTCGTATTCTTTGCCGTTCGCAGCCAAGGCAGCGTCAGCATCAGCGTCAGAAGCGAATGTTACGAAACCAAAGCCTTTAGCGCGACCTGTTTCGAAATCTTTGATTAATTTAACGTCTACCACTTCACCGAACTGTGACAAGAAAGCCTGGAGGCCGTCTTCAGTAGCTGAATAAGGTAGGTTACCGACATAAATTTTTGATTGGCTCATAAGAAAGTCCTTCAATTAAACATATTAGTCTTGAACATGAAAACTGGGACTGTCGAAACGAAAGGCCAAGAAACATATTAAGAGCGCGCATTGTACACGCGAATTTGGTTTTAGGAAAGATAAATTAATGAACAATTTTTTCAGCGGCCCTAGACCGACCTCTCAAGCAACTCACGCTTACACCAGTCGAACCACACATCCGGCGTATCTAGCGACTCGGGTGACAACCTCACCCGCTGGCGCGCGGCATTTTGAGCAGCAATCTCAAAATACTTTTTACGCTCAGGCGTGCTCGCCCCAAGCAAATAAGCATAGGCGCGCTCTTCTTCAGGCGCCTCAATAAAAAAGCGCGGTCGATGCGATGGAATCACCTGCTTTGCAGCGCTTAAAGAAGATACTTCACGTTGAATATCGAATGAAAAACTCAAGGCCGTCACTTTTCTACCCTGCTTAACTGGCTCGACACAAACCTGAAAACTCGCATATAAATTAATTTCATTGATTGCCGGCCGTAAAACAAAACGATCAAAATCATTAAAATTTTTCATTTTATCGCAAGCGATACCCAGCTTATCTCTAAGCTTCGAAAGTTCAAGCTCGAACGACGCAGCTTTTTGCGCAAACACTTGGTCCGCCATCAAAACATACAACGCTTCGCTGTATTTATATTCAAAATGGGCTTGAATCAAACAACGTTCAAGCAGCGCAGGATCTTTGTAGATCGCACGTGCAAGCGTTGGAAACGCGTAATGAAGCCTGTGCTGCTTACGATCAACGCACACTTCACTTAACAGATTGAAAACTTCGATAGCGCTTTCATCCGTGCGGTGATGCACAGTGATCGTCATTTGCAATAGCTTTTGCAGCGAGAGCAACACGCGATCGACACTGGGTGCCTTACTTGAAAACACACCGATCAACTCGTCAAAGCCGATCGTAAATCGCGTTGTTTGCAGGCCGTCGGAAAACGCCTGGTGCAGTAAATAGTTAAATAATCGCCTGTCAGCCAACGCTAAATCCGCAGGTTTTGAGAGCGATAGGTCGCGAATGTCGTGTTTTTTCATAATGCCCCGAAGCGTTGAGTTTTAAATACTACCCCATAATGGCCTCATAACAAGGTATGGCGACCTTAAATTTTTAACTGCGAGTGTTGACACGCGGTTACTCGTATTATATACTGTGAACACCTAATAAAAAAAGAGGTTAAAAAAATGAGCGCCTCAGAAACAAGTTTTTCGAACCACAACTTCACACTCATTGTTAAATTGAGAATAACCGGAGACGAGCTAAAGCTAACCCTAATCCGCAGTCCTGGGGTTCAATCGTTTTTCTCAGGCCACTACATCGATGGGGTAAGGAAAACCGTTTTTACTTTAACTGACTTTATGAAGGCTAAAGATGGCCCGCTCTCGGATGACTATAATGCTGTCCGCCAGACTCTTCCCAACAATTTGACTTGCATCACGGAGGAAGTCATGTCTAAGACAGAAGCCGAAGCTAACAAATACATCGATGCATACAACGAATTAAACCAACCGCGCACATTATTACCACAGCCATAAACCATGACAAAAAAGGAGTGACGTCATGAAAAGCCTATACATTCAAGCACACGCCAAGGATGCCGCAAGCCTAGCCATCGGCTTACAAGAACTTGATACACCCGAGATCACAGCAGACGAGGTCTTGGTTGAGATCAAAGCCGCAGGCGTTAACGCCTCCGATGCGCTGGCTGCCATTGGCTACTTTGATCACGCGAAAACGCCTCGTATTCCGGGGCGCGATTTCGCAGGCACCATTGTCAAAGGCCCAAAAGAGCTCATTGGCGAAAACATCTGGGGAACAGAAGGTACCGCAGGCATTGATTTTAATGGCACACATACACAGTATATGGCCTTACCGATCAGCGCGGTTGCAACAATACCCACCACACTTTCCTTAGAGCAAGCCGGTAGTGTCACACTGCCCTATGTCACTGCGTACTACGCCATCGTTAAGCGCAGCCAACTGTCAAAAGGTAAAAGCTGTTTGGTTATTGGCGCACTGGGTCAAGTGGGCCGCGCCGCCATGGCCATTGCACACTGGCTAGGAGCAAACCCTGTCGCCGTGGTTCGTGGCGAAGAAGAACTTAAAAAAGCACAGGCAGAAGGTTTGAAGGCTGTGGATAGCACAGAAAAAGATTTCGAACAGCAGGCCATCGCATTGAATAACGGCAAAGCCTTTGATGTTATCCTAAACTCCGTCGGCACGATCCTGTGGAAACCTTTGCTGAAAGCGCTTGCAAAAGGTGGCCATTTAGCCACGATCAGCGCCCCACCCAATCATCGCATTGCTGAGGTGAGCTTATTCGAACTCTACCGAGCAAACCAAACTTTAGTGGGTGTGAACACCGTACCGCTGGATTTTAACGAAAATGCTGCTTTACTGAATGCGCTAAAACCCGGCTTTGAGTCTGGCCAGTTGACGGCACCCCGTGAAGATGAAATAAAACGCTTTACCATGGAGCAAGCCACAGAAGCCTACCAAGCCGTGCTTGATCCTACGATTAAAGAACGCATTGTGTTGATATTTTAAAGGAGAATAAACGTATGGATGCAAAAACATTTACCGACCGCGTACTGAAACAATACCAGCAATTTGACGATCCACGTGCGCAAGCCATCACAGAAAGCTTGATCAAACACCTACACGGTTTTATTGCTGACACACAGCTTACCAACCAAGAATGGGAAATGATGTGGGAAGCCTTAATGGATGCCGCAAAATTTAGTGCCAAAACCAATCGCAATGAGTTCTTATTGTTTGCCGATGTCTTAGGCATCAGCCAGCTGGTGGAAGTGGCCAACAGTCACAGGCCTAACAACGCGGTTGGTAGCGCGCTCGTAGGGCCTTACTATCGCGCAAATGCGCCGATGCGAAAACTCGGCGATGCCATCATGTCAGATGACACAGAGGGTGAGCGAGTGAACATCCGTGGCACAGTGCGTGACAGCAAGGGTCAAGGCCTTGCTGGCGCCAAACTCGATGTTTGGCAAGCCGCCACGAATGGTCTCTACGACATTCAAGACCCCAAGCAGCCACGTATGAATTTACGGGGTCGATTTATTGCAGATGAAAACGGCGAATATCATTTCACCGCTTTAATACCCACCCCTTACCCGGTGCCTACAGATGGACCGGTTGGCGTGTTCTTAGCCGCAGCTAATCGCCAAGTGTATCGCCCTGCGCATATTCACTTTATCGTGACTGCGCCAGAGCATGAAACCTTGGTCACGCAAGTGTTCTCTGAGGGGGACCCACTCATCGAACAGGATGTGGTGTTCACCGCAGACAAGAATATGATCGGCGATTTCAAACGAAACGGCGATCATTACGAGCTTCAGTATGATTTTGAATTGCTTGACGGCGAATCAATTTACCCTGAAGCGCCCATCAAAGACTAGGAGGAAGAGATAATGAAAGAAAAATTTATTGGCACATGGCGTTTAGTTCACTCAATCGAAATCGATGAGCACGGTCAAAAACACTATCCTTTTGGTGACGACGCGGTCGGCTATATTATTTACGATGCCAAGGGCACAATGGCCGTACAAATTACCCGAAGAAACCGACAAGCTATGAACGCGAAGAGCTTAAAAACAGCGAGTGTTGATGAGCTAAAACAAGCGGCTGGTGATTATCTCGCTTACTTTGGTCAGTACACCATTGACGAAGAAAACGAAACAGTTGACCACGATCTTGAAGGCTGCCTTTTTCCAAATCGGGTCGGCCAAATTCTAAAACGAAAATACACGTTTCTTGAAGGCAACCGCCTCTCATTGAAACCGTATAACGATGGCACTAACCGTGAAATACTATGGGAGAAAGTCTAATGTTAATTGCTATTTCAAAATACTTAAAACCTTTAAGCGATGTCGATGAACACCGCCCCGCTCACCACGCTTTCCTCAAGGCGCTACTGGCAGAAGGTAAATTAATCGCCTCTGGCCGACAACACGACAGCTCAGGCGGCGTTATTATGGTAAAAGGCCTTTCAAGAGAAGAATTTGCAGCCACTTTAGCTGAAGATCCTTTTGTGAAAGCTGGCGCATCGCAGTACACGATCGTTGAGTTTAGCCTTTCGTTTTACAATGAGTCTTTCGAGGATTTACTGAAAGACTAACGATCACAGAAGACGAACAATCGTCGAGATGATCGAAACGATGAGCAATAACACAGCGAAGCCAAGCAACCCAAAGGCCTGATGAACGTCCGCATTAATGCCAGTGACGACCACAGGCCCTAAGGTTTGCAGGCATTTCATCAAGGATGAGGCCGCGCCAAAGCTGTGTGAAACCGATGTCATGGATGCGCCTTTACACATCGGCAAAGACAAACCCACGCCCGCAAAAATAAACATCAAGGCGAGCGTGACCAACAAAACAACTTTCACGCCTAAGAAAAACAAAAAAACCAAACCCACGCTGCCAATCAAGGTCAAAACTGCCGCCACATTAATCAATCGCTTCGTACCATAGGCTTTTACCAGGGTTTTCGCGACAATGGCCATGATCAGCGAGGGCAAAAGCACCACAAAACCCAAGATCGAAAAATCAACTCTTGTCACTGTTAAGTAATGCACGTAAATATAGGGCAACATCGAAATCGACGTAACAAACACACCAAACTTCAACGCCAAACTTGCCACATTCTTGATGAACTGAGTATTCGTTAAATGGCTCGCATAACGTTTTAACAAATGCAGCTCATGAGCAGCCGGTGCTTGCGAATCGCCGCGCGCTCTGACAAACATCAAAAAGCCTATCAACATCACAATACCGTAACATGCCATAAACTCGTAGATCGCAGACCAATTAAACGCATGATACAAGGCCATGCTCAAAGGCGGCACGATGATCGGTGTTGTCGCCATGGCGATGCCTATATACGCGATGGCACCAACCGCTTTCTCTTTGCCGTAAATATCGACCATGAAGGCATTGCCCACGCTCGTAAATGTCGCGGCAGAGAATCCCAGGATGCAGCTAAACAGCCAAAACAACGTCAAATTACCCGAAAGGCCTGTGAGCAAGGCACTGGCAATAAATAACAGAAGCCCTAATAACAAAGTGTGACGGCGATTCCAATAATCGGACAAAGTGCCCCAAAACAAGTGGCCAAGCAGGTAGCCAATGAGTACCACCGTCGGCGTCAATAAGATCTGATCGGATGACACGTCAAACGCGCGACCCAGCACAGGCAGCAAAGGCGTAAACAATAAAATCGCAAGCTGTGTCAGCGGAAAACCCGAACCAATAATTAAACTTTTAAGTAGCCGACTTCTCACATCCCTATCCTTCTTAACAATAAATTTTACGGCTTTAAGCTAAAGCTGCCCTGTAATCTTTAACATCGAAATCTCTCGATTTGAAGCCGCCCACTTTGCCGCCGGCGTTAAACCACGCCATACGATATATGACACAATAGTACCTTTCGGTGTACGAAACTGCAAAGCGAGTAAAAAAAGGTAACGACGAGACCGACCATCAAGCTTGACCGGCGTATCATCCAAATAAAAACGCTCGCCATCAAAGCGTAGCTCATGTTGATGATGACGAACAAGCTCAAACAACAAACAGGCCACGCAAGCCAGCAGAGCCACCAGCTTCACTTCCCAAAACAAACTTGAATCCAAGACACTTAAAAATACAATTAACGCCAGCAGCAGCGTTAAAAACTTGCGCACACGCGACTGTTCACTGATGGCAAACATGATCTCGCACCTCTTGCACCATCGCCGCCAATCGCTGATTGGAGGGTGTCTCTCGACCCGTTAACCAAACAAAAAGGTCCTGATCATTTTCCTTGAGTAAGTCACAAAATGCCGATTGATCAGCGGCTGACAAGGCATCAAAGCGCTCATTGAGAAAGCGCTGAAGAAAGATATCCAGCTCCAACATGCCTCGACGGACCTGGAATTGTAAGCGTTTTTTGAGTTCGTCGTGTTGACCCATATCCCCTCCAACACTGAATAGCCGAAGTATGCCATACGCAAACTCAATTGGCGAACCAGGCAGAATTCACTCTAAATTTCAAAGAAAAAAATCTTGCATAAAATGTAAAAAATGGTAAAATTTTGGCCAATTAAAGCTCTCAAACAAAGGTAAAAATAATGAAAAAAGGCTTCGCAATTCTCGGCACAGTGCTTATATCGACGATCTTACACGCACAAACACCCAAAACCCAAGACAGCAGCGCCGGCCAAGCAACGTTTATCAATGCCACAGAATGCGTTTATGACCCCATGAACCACTCCTACAGCATCGGAAAGCCTCACGCCCTAGATTTTTACAGCCAAGTTTCACCCTCAGCTGTACAGACAGGCACAATACCTGCACCGCAAAAAGTGGGCGCATTTGCACGGATGACCCAAGAAAACATCCTCTACAACCCGTCAAGTTACTCGCGCAACTGGCAATACTATACAATCATTAATTTGAGCGATAACCCGGTTGATAACGCTGATGATGTACAGGCAAAACCGGGCGGCAGTTATTTTGTGATTGTCGATGCGCCTTACAACGACATTGACACTGTCGATGCAAGCAACTCCCAATCTGTCGCAATATTGATGTCTCAGTGCCTTCAGAAAAACACCAGCAATTAATGGTGCACGTGAGGGTGAACCTCATCATCAGGGGTGGTTTTAGCAACCAAAGTCGTTGCATACAAATCACCCATGACGTTAGTCATGGTTTGCATCATATCGTTTAAGCGATCCACACCCGCAATCAAGGAAATGCCCGTCAGCGGAATGCCGACCGAACTCATCGCCGCACCCATGACAATCAAAGCCGAACCTGGCACAGCCGCCGCGCCAATGGCTGCCAAAATCGTGGTTAAGATGATCGTAATGTATTGTGATAAGCCTAAATGCACACCGAATAAATTCGCTGAAAACAACGTGGCAGTAACGATATAAATCGTCAAACCATTCAAATTCAAAGTCGCACCCAAAGGCAACAAAAAGCCGGAAATATTTTTATTTAAACCCAAATTTTCCCGGGCACAGCGCATGGAAGTGGGCAAGGTGGCCGCACTGCTCGAGGTACTAAACGCCATCACCATAGCCGGAAAAATACTGCGAATAAATTGGCCCGGGCTGACTCGCACCAAAACAAACAATACCGGCAAGTAATACAGCACCACCAGCAAGGTGCAGCTTAAATACACCACGAAGACAAACTTTAGCAGCGGCAGTAAAATCGCCAAGCCAAACTCACCCAAAACCCAAGCGAGCAAAGCAAAAATCCCGTATGGGGCGAACCCCATGACAATGCCAGCAAATTTAAACACCACGTGTGAAAATGATTTGAATAAATCGGCCACGGGTTGTGCGGGCTTGCCGGCAAAATTAATCGAGAATCCCAGCAAGACGGCAAACACGAGAATCTGCAAAATATTGCCCGAAGCAAAGGCCTGGACCGGATTGCTCGGCACAATATTCACCAACTCATCGACGACACTCATCGGCTTAGCTGTGCCTTGAACCGGGTTAGTTAAATGCAAATGGGCAACATTAACCGCTGTGCCCGGGTGAAGCACGATCGCCATCACCAAACCCAAACACGCCGCCACGCCCATGCTTACAGCATAAATACACAGGGCTTTGACCCAAATCACATGCATTTTCTGCGCGCTGCTCATGGAAATCACTGCGTTCACGATGGCGGTAAACACCACGGGCACCACCATAAGCTGAATCAAATGAATAAAAATAAGACCAATCGGCTTGAACACCACAGCATCAGAACCCATTGCAATCCCCACCGCGATACCGAGCACTAAAGCAAGCGTGATCTTTTTCCACAACGCTAAAGCAAACCATTTTTTAAGCAACGTCATCAGCACCCCCTTTTTTCTTGGGCACAGTATTGCACAAGCAGGATTGGATGTCATATCTGATCACCGCGCAACATAAAGTAGCAACCGCCTTGGGTAGCCTGGGTTGACGAACGTAGCGAGGATAACCCGGGTTCAAACTCTCCCGGATTATCATGCCTTCGGCGTTCAATCCAAGCGTTTGCTCCTTGCTTGTTCGTGCATGTAGCAACCGTCTTTGCGAGGAGCGTAGCGACGCGGCAATCTCCAGGTTAATTCAAAAGATTG
>PCWT01000031.1:11138-51884 GCA_002796245.1 Gammaproteobacteria bacterium CG11_big_fil_rev_8_21_14_0_20_46_22
GAAAGCATACATCCTTATTCCTCGCAAACACTTCATAAAGCACAAAAACTCAGTATAATGTCGCGATGTTTTCAAGCGACCTATCAAAGCCGCTGTGGGGTAGCGAGCTTGCCTTAGCCATTGCTGACTATGCAAAACAGCACAAAGGCCCTGTGCTTGTGGTAACGCCCTCACAATTTCACTCGTACCAACTAGAAGACGAGCTGGGCTTCTTTACGCCTGAAAAAACCGATGTACTACTGTTTCCAGAGTGGGAAACCCTGCCTTACGATCCGTTTTCAGCGCATGAAGATTTACTCTCAAGTCGGATCGAACTACTCAATCGTGCGCCCAAACTTAAACACGGCATCATGATCGCCAGCGCTCCGTCGCTGATGAACCGATTGCCGCCTAAAGATTTTATCGCAGCTAATGTCTTTCATTACCATCTGGGTGATACACTGGATGTGGACACCTTTCGAAACGCACTGACAGAACACGGCTATCGTGCCAATAGCCAAGTGTTTGAACACGGCGAATTTGCGATCCGCGGTGCGATTATCGATGTATTCCCCATGGGCAGCGACTTGCCCTATCGCATCGAATTATTCGATGATGAAATTGAAAGCCTACGTAGCTTTGATCCGGACACACAAACCTCGATCGAAAAAATCGAAGCCATCAAGCTCTTGCCTGCACACGAGTTTTCCTTAAACGAAGATTCACGCACACGGTTTCGAAACCGCTTTCGCGAAAATTTTGCTGTAAACCCCGCGCAATGCCCAATGTATCAAGACGTCAGCGAAGGTGTGGCTTCATCCGGTTTGGAGTATTTTATTCCTTTGTTTTTCGATGAGACCACAAGCTTTGCCGATTATTTGCCAGCCAACACACACATCATTCGCTTGCCCGCACTGAACAAAGCCTGTGAAAATTACTGGCAAGAGATCAAGCATCGACACGAGCAGCTCTCTCACGATGTTACACGCCCTATTTTACCGCCTAGCCAGGGATTTTTTGCACCCAGTGATGTGTTTTTAAAGCTGAACCAGCACGAAAATCACGATATTAATTTAAAGGCAGATTCGCCTTTTCCAAACTTAATGGCCGAAGTCAAAGAAACTGAAAAGCTGCAGCGTTTAAAACAATACCTAGGCGAACAGGTTTCTCAACGCGTGTTATTCACGGCACACAGCAAAGGCCGGCGTGAAGTCTTAAAACAGTGGCTAAAAAGCCAAAACATTGAAACCCACACCATCAAAACCTGGTCGGAATTCCTTGAAACAAAACATCAGAACGCCATCACGATCGCCCCACTCGATCAAGGCTTGGTGCACGATGAAATCTTACTGATCACTGAAACGCAACTTCTGGGCGAGCAAGCCAGCCAACGACGCAGTGCGCGTAAAAGCAAACTCACGCCCGAAAATGACATTGGCCTGCGCAGCGTGGCCGAGCTTAACGAAGGTGAAGCGATTGTGCACATCGATCACGGTGTGGGGCGCTATCACGGTTTAGAAACCATCGAACACGGCTCGCACATTGGCGAGTTTATTAAAATCCAATACGCCAATAGCAATTTATTTGTGCCGGTCACCAGCCTGCACTTGGTTAGCCGATACAGTGCGGGCGACAGTGAAAACGCACCTTTGCATTCACTCGGCAGTGATAAATGGCAAAAAGAAAAACGCAAAGCCAAAGAAAAAGCGAGCGATGTAGCCGCAGAGCTATTAGCGATTTATGCGCAGCGTGAAGCACGCGGTGGTTTTGCGTTTAACTGCACACCCTCCGATTATGAAGCCTTTTGCAGCCAATTTCCTTTCACGGAAACGGTCGATCAAGAGCGCGCGATCGAAGCCATCTTGCATGACATGGCCGCGGCAAAACCCATGGATCGCTTGCTGTGTGGTGATGTGGGCTTTGGCAAAACCGAAGTCGCAATGCGGGCCGCCTTTATCGCGGTGATGAATCACAAACAAGTCGCCGTGCTTACGCCGACCACCCTGCTCGCACAACAACATTTTCAAACCTTTAGCGACCGCTTTGCAGACTTCCCCGTGAACATCAAAGTGCTTTCACGGTTTGTCACACCCAAACAACAAAAAGAAACGATCGACGCTTTGGCCGCTGGCAAAGTGGATATTGTCATTAGCACACATAAGATTCTAAGCAAAGACATCGCCTTTAATGCACTAGGTTTATTAGTGATCGATGAAGAACATCGCTTTGGCGTGAAACAAAAAGAACAACTCAAAGCCATGCGCACCGAAGTGGATATTTTAACGATGACCGCCACACCGATTCCGCGCACGCTGAACATGGCTTTTGCGACACTGCGCGATTTGTCGATTATCGCCACACCACCCGCTCGTCGACTGGCCGTGAAAACCTTTATTCAAAAGCGCCAAGAGGGCATCATTCGCGATGCGATTTTGCGTGAAATCATGCGCGGCGGCCAAGTCTATTTTTTGCATAACAATGTCGAGACCATCGAAAAAACAGCGCGGCACATTGAAACCCTGGTTCCTGAAGCACGCGTGGTGATTGGCCACGGTCAAATGCATGAACGCGAACTGGAAAAAACCATGGTGGATTTTGCGCACCGTCGATTTAATGTGTTAGTCGCCACGACCATCATTGAAACCGGCATTGACATCCCCACGGCAAACACCATCATCATCGATCGTGCCGATAAATTTGGCTTAGCGCAACTGCACCAGCTACGCGGCCGTGTGGGTCGATCGCATCACCAAGCCTATGCGTATCTCATGATTCCTGACCCGAAGTCCATCACTAAAGAGGCTCAAAAACGTTTAGAAGCGATTGGACAGCACGAAGATTTGGGCGCAGGTTTCATGCTCGCCACACAAGATTTAGAAATCCGTGGCGCCGGTGAACTATTAGGTGAATCGCAAAGTGGTGAAATGCATGCTGTGGGCTTTTCGCTGTACATGAGCATGCTTGAGCGCGCCGTTGAAAGCATTAAAAATGGCAAAATGCTAAACCTTGATGAAGCGTTGCACGAAGATATCGACATTGATGTGGGTATTAATGCCTTGATTCCTGAAGATTATCTTCCTGATATCCATCTGCGCTTAATGTTTTATCAACGTATCAGCACCGCCAACGATGAAGAAAGTTTACAATCGATTAAAATTGAAATGATTGACCGTTTAGGCCTATTGCCCAAACAAGCCGAAAATCTTTTCACGATTCAGCGTGTTAAACAGTTGTGCCATACGATTGATATAAAAGCACTGAAAAAACAAGATAGCACGCTGAAAATCACTTTTCATTCCAAGCCCAATATCAACACTCAAGCCCTACTGACATTGATCAATACGAATGAGCGCTACCGTTTTATGGGCCCTGTCAGCATTGCCCTAACGCTTGACAATAACGAGAGCGTCCAAACGGATATTGAGAGATTAAGTAAGACCTTATGCCTCGAGCCTGATTAGGGCGCGCTATTTTTCTTGCCTTCATCGCTAATTATGCGTATAATTTGACCAAATAATAATAAATAAGTCGACCATGAAAAAAACAAACGCCTCTCTTACTTTATTGTTTGCCTCAATGCTTAGCTTAGCCAACATTACCTGGTGCCCTGCGCCTTATCGTATTCATACCACAAAAATTCAGCATTCCTTTAATGCGCTTTTGTCTGCCAAAGTATTAGGCGTTGAATACGCAAGTTACGGTGCGGCGATTTCGGCTAAGCACGCGCTATTTGACTCTGCTCAAATTATTCATAACGGCCAAACATTGCGATGCTTTTATCGCTTGGGTGGCGGTGAGATTTTTCTGGATGCAGGGGGCGATTTATCTAAAGCAAGGCTAAAACATGCTCAATTTCTTTTACACAAAACGGCCATGCGTTGTAGCGGTGCTCGCATGAGCTGCTTAGTCCATGTTAATTAGGTAAAAAAATGATGACAACAAGCGTAGCCGAAAGTGCGCAAACAGCCAGATTATGCAACTCACTGGGCAATGGTCAGGCGCCTAAGCTTTCATTGAAATTACTGGCCAACGGCCCAAAGTGGAACACATTTAACATTAATTATGGTGCCATGGGGAATATCCCCTTGCCCAATCCCTATAATGCCAGCCAAGACTGGAGCACTTGGGGTGTTTATGACGAGCAAAACAACTATTATGGTTCGTTTGATCTCGCTCGACAAACGTCAGCCTCAGCGTACACCTTATCAAACTATCAGGGTGAGGCAGGCTATTATTTAGAAGGCGTTACATTCAAATCAAGCGAAAATCAATACACCATCTCGGCAGACAGCATTCATCAGCCAGCGCCATTTCCTAATGTGCCGCGCTCAACACCCGCTTGTTACAAGGATACAAACGTACCTATTAAGCTTGGTGTTTCAGGCAATCAAATTCTCGCCAATGGTCGCTCTATTACACTTCAGGGATTTGTTCGCCCCTCTCTGGAGTGGAGTCAAACCGGACAATACTTAAGTGAGCAAGACATTAACAATATTCGCGCTACAGGTGCGAATGTCATTCGACTGGATTTAAACGCTGAGCTCTGGAACCAATCGGGGGATGTAAGCGAGATTGGCTCCTACAAACAAACCGTGGATGCCATAATCGAACTCGCCACCCAAAATGGCATGGCTGTGATCCTTGATTTGCATTGGATGGATGCTTTACGCAAGCAAACACCTATGCCCGATAAAAACGGTGCCACGCAATTTTGGTCGGATATCGCCAGTCGCTATAAAGACCATGGCACAGTCATGTTTGAGCTGTTTAACGAGCCCAATGGCGACGGTGTGACGCCAGATGTATGGCTCAACGGTAACGACCAATATGCCGGCATGAGCGAAATGCTTAAAGCTGTGCGAGACACCGGCGCAACTAATCCTGTCATACTCAACGGGCTAGCCTTTGGCTACGATCACATACATTTGCAAGAACAATGGGAAGCTTTGGCTGGGGAACCCAACCTGATTTTGGGTATCCACGCCTACAATGACCAAGGCTCAGAAAATTACGATCCAGACAATGGCGGCAGTTTTCAAAACAATCTCGCTCCCTATCTTCAAAACAGACCCGCCCTTTCAACAGAGTTTGGTTGCAACCAAGCACAAGCATACTCCGATGGCAGCTGGCAAGCTGTTTACCAAAGAATGCTCGACTTCTACCTTGAAAATAATATCCATTCAACGGGCTTTGCCTGGTGGATTGATGTGCCCAGCTTCCCAAGCATGATTAGTGGTGATTGGACAGCCCCCGTTTTACAAAACGGCGGCAAACTCTTCAAGCAGGCATTACTTGGCAATGCCACAGACTTTTTCAACTGGCCTGCACCCGAAACACGCTCGACTGACGCGATAGCTGGCGCGTGCGATAGCACAGCGGCTTTACTAGCGGCTCAAACGTACGAGCCCCCGAAAGAGTACAATAGCACAGCGGCTTTACTAGCGGCTCAAACGTACAAGCGCCCACAAGAAAATAGACCATCATCAGCAGCAGCAATCCCACCTCTCCTTGCACGTCAAAACCCCCGGGGGCTAGGCCGCGTATTAGCTAGCCTTTTTCCCGCTTGTTGCCTGCCTTCACGCGAGATTTCGCAGCCCCCGGCGGCCCAGCCCACACACACAACCCGCTAGCCAGGATTATGCGCTGCGCGCAATCCAGGAGAAATGCCCTACAGCTTATTTAAAGCCTTTAAGCTCAGACGAATCAATGTCTCAGAATCTTCAGCCTCTTCTAAAAAGCCCTTAACTGTTTTACTGGCGACGGTGTCTTTATAACCTAAAGCAATCAAGGCGCTGATCGCATCTTGCTCGGCACCACTCACAGACATAAAGCTTTGCGTATGAGGATGGGTATCAAACTTATCGCGCATTTCAATAATTAAACGCTCGGCCGTTTTACGCCCAACACCCGGGATTTTTGTTAGCGCCGCCACATCATTTTGTGAAACGTATTGCGCAAATATAGCGCCTTCCATACTCGATAAAATGGCTAACGCCATTTTGGGACCGATACCATTGACTTTGATCAAGCGCACAAACAACTCACGCTCGGCTTTATCAAAAAAACCAAACAAGGTGTGCGCATCTTCTCTCACCACCAAATGCGTGTACAAGGTGACGGTATGCCCGACATCGGGTAGACGAAAAATGGTATTCATGGAAGCTAGAATTTCATACCCCACATCGTGAACATCGAGCAGCACGCTGGGTGGGGTTTTCTCAAGAAGTTTGCCTTTGAGTTGGGCGATCATGGTGCGCTACCTAGCTTGGTTGAGTCGCTCTAAGCTAGCATGGGTTTGACTGTGACACAAGGCTGCGGCGAGCGCGTCTGCCGCGTCAGACGGGGGCGTTTTATCGAGCGCCAGCAAGGTTTTGACCATGTGTTGGACCTGCGCTTTATCGGCATTGCCATAGCCGACCACGGCTAGTTTGATTTGGCGAGGCGAATAACCTTCGATAGGAATACGCGAGGTGGCAATAGCCGCCACTGCGCTACCTCGCGCCTGGCCAAGCTTTAAAGCCGACTGCACATTGGCATTCACGAAGACTTCTTCCATCGCCGCTTCCGTTGGCCGGTATTGCTCGACCAAGGTTTTGATGTTTTCAAAAATCACTGCCAAGCGCTCATACATATTCTCACTCTCGGTGCGAATACAGCCAGAATCAACATAACGAATACGCTTGTCATCCACCTGAATAATACCGTAGCCGGTCACGCGCGAACCAGGATCTATCCCTAGAATGATGCGACTCATTTAAGCCAGCTCGTCTAAAATCTCAGGTGCTATATCGGCGTTAGAATAGACTTCTTGCACATCATCCAAATCCTCGATGACATCAATCATCTTCAAAAACTTTTCAGCATCGACTTTATCAAGATTTACTTTGACCGCAGCATCCATGGTGACTTCCGCATTATCGGCCACAAAACCCGCCGTTTCTAAGGCGGCTTTCACTGCGCTAAACGCTTCTACCGCCGTGTAAACGATAAAGCTGCCGTCATCTTCAGTAAGCACATCATCCGCACCGGCCTCTAGCGCTGCTTCAATCAGCGCATCTTCCTCGGCATCAGGCGAAAAACACAATAAGCCCTTTTTCTCAAACTGAAACGCCACCGAACCTGATGTGCCTAAATTACCGCCGTGTTTTGAAAAGGCGTGTCGCACTTCGGCCACTGTACGATTTTTATTGTCGGTTAAGCAATCGACCATCACCGCGGTGCCGCCAATACCGTAACCTTCGTAACGAATTTCTTCAAGGTTGGCACCCTCTTCGCCACCGGCACCGCGTTTAATCGCACGCTCAATGGTATCCTTGGTCATGTTCGCCGAAAAGGCTTTATCCAGCGCCAAACGCAGGGCTGGATTGGCATCAGGGTCGCCGCCTTGTTTTGCTGCCACGGTGATCGCGCGAATCAAACGCGAAAAAATCTTACCCTTCTTTTTATCTTCTTTGGCTTTTCTGTGTTTAATGTTCGCCCATTTACTATGACCTGCCATCACTCACCCTCTTTTTTCACATCACGTTGACGTAATTTAATGCTTAACTCTTGCAACTGTGCCGTCGACACGCTCGCCGGTGCTTCGGTTAATAAGCAGCTTGCGGTTTGTGTTTTCGGAAACGCAATCACATCGCGAATGTTGTCAGTACCCGCCATCAACATCACCATACGGTCTAAGCCAAACGCAATGCCGCCGTGTGGTGGGCAGCCGTGTTTCAATGCGCTCAATAAGAAACCAAATTTTTCTTCGGCTTCTTCATCGCTAATGCCGAGCGTGCGAAACGCGGCTTTTTGCATGTCTTCTTGGTGAATACGGATCGAACCGCCGCCAATTTCATAACCGTTTAACACCGCATCGTACGCGCGGGATAAAGCTTGCGCGGGGTGTTCAGCAAAGTCACGACCATCGTTTGTTTGCGGCGCAGTGAACGGATGATGCAGCGCATAAAAACGACCGTCTTCGTATTCAAACATCGGGAAATCCACAACCCACAACGGCGCCCAACCTAACTTCACCAAGCCTTTATCGCGGCCAAGCTTAACGCGCAAGGCACCCAAGGCATCGCTGACAATTTTGGCCTTATCGGCACCAAAGAAAATGATGTCGCCCGTTTTGGCTTCTGTGCGTTCAAGAATGCCTTTGATCGCACCTGGCGTTATGAATTTCAAAATCGGCGACTGCAAGCCTTCTTCACCTTGTGAAAGATCGTTGACTTTGATGTACGCCAAGCCTTTAGCGCCATAAACGCTCACAAACTTCGTGTAATCGTCGATTTCTTTTCGGCTAAGCTCGGCACCGCCTGTAAGCTTCAACGCTGCCACACGGCCGTCTGGATCATCAGCCGGACCACGGAAGACTTTAAACTCCACGTCTTGCATAAGGTCGGCAATATCCACCAACTCCAGCGGAATTCGTAAATCGGGCTTATCGCTACCAAAACGTCGCATCGCTTCAGCGTACGTCATGCGCGGAAATATTGGCAGGTCGATACCCGCCACCGATTTAAACACCACGCGGAGCATATCTTCAATCAAGGTTTGCAGCTGGTTTTCATCCATAAAGGACATTTCAATATCGAGCTGTGTGAATTCAGGCTGGCGATCGGCACGCAAGTCTTCATCACGAAAACAACGCACGATTTGGAAATAGCGGTCAAAACCCGACATCATCAACAATTGTTTAAACAACTGCGGCGATTGCGGCAAGGCATAAAATTGACCCGGGTGCACACGGCTAGGCACCAAGTAATCGCGCGCGCCTTCGGGGGTCGCTTTTGTCAGCATGGGCGTTTCAATATTTAAAAAACCACGCTCAGTGAGATACTCACGTAATGCAAAATCCAACTTGGCACGCAGACGGAAAATACGCTGCATTTCCGGGCGGCGAAGATCGATAGAACGGTGCTTTAGGCGCACTTCTTCGCTAACAGCAATATGTTCATCCAGAGGAAATGGTGGTGTGGCCGCTTTGTTTAAAATATCCAAATGCGTGCAGACCACTTCGACCTGGCCCGTTTTGAGATTGGGGTTCACGGTGCCCTCTGGGCGATGGCGCACCACACCCGTGGCCTTGATCACGTATTCACTGCGCAGTGCTTCGGCCGTGGCGAACATAGCCTCGTCTTCGGGATTGAACACCAACTGCAGCAAGCCCTCACGATCACGCACATCGACAAAAATCACCCCACCGTGGTCACGACGACGGTGCACCCAACCGCAAACGACCACCGTCTGCCCAATCATGGATTCTGTGACTTCACCGCAATAATGGCTGCGCATAAAAAAGGCCTTATAAATGATTAAAATAAGGCCGGTATATTACAGAGATTAGCCCGCGCTCGCAAGCTGTGAAGGCGCTATAAATACCGTTTTGGAGCCTGTTTTGGTAGCCTGAGTTGAAATGCGAAGCATTGATAACCCGGGGAAATCAAACCCGGATTATCACGCCTTCGGCGTTCAATTCAGGCTACTTTTTTTGTATCTATGTAGAGCATCGCGACGACGGATCAACCCTGGCGGTTAAGATGCGTCGTTATCAGCCGAATTGAGATTACCTGCGTTCTGAGGTGGATTTGTTATAAAGGTATCTTGCGTATCCCACATCCCCAAAACACCGGGTGAAACGGGTACTGGCGGTGGTGTTATTTCACTGTCGGCCAAGCTACTACCTTCATGAGTAGCGCTATTAGCACTGATCTCATGAAAAGCCGCCTTGGGTTTTTGCACTGTTGTCGCCAGCGCGCAACTGAAACCTAAAAGCCCTGCAAGACAATACCCAAAAACAATTCAATGAGTTAGGCAGTCAAGTTAAGGCTATTCAGCAAGGTTTGCAGCAAATCCAAAACCCCAATGCCACCACAAGCAGCGGTAGCACAAATCAATAGTAGCAACCGTCTTGGGTAGCAACGTCTTTGCGAGGAGCGAAGCGACGAAGCAATCTCCAGGTTAATGAAATAGATTGCCGCGCTCACTGCCGACAACAAGCCTGTGGCTGCGATGGCCAACACGGTCAATTTGAATTTAAATGAACTCACAACAAAACTCCTTACTGTTGTTTAAAACGCTTTCGACATAGCCCATATTGCAACCTCGTTCAAGCCATAATCTAGGGCGCGTCCCTAAATTCATCGCTGGGTTGCAAAACAAGCGCAACACGAATTGTCAAATAGGCCTAAATTCAGTATCCTCGCAGCCACATAACAAGAGGCCTGATCATGTCCCATAGAAGACAAAGACAAACAGCCCGCCCAGCGAGTACCACACAAACCAGCCAGTGCCTTAATACACGAGAGCTGCTTGAACGAGACCCCCTCCTTCGGCTTTACCTCAGCCGGCTATCCAAACAATTGCCGAATTTTCTGAGCCTGGATGCAAACCACCAGCTCCCGAAGATCAGGCCCGAGAACCTACTCAATGCTTACGCGGTGTTTCATAACGAAAGGTTTCGGCCTAATTTTCAGGCTTTAAACTCGCGCTTAATAAGCTTAAACGGCTACAATAACCTTGAGCTTTCACAACCCATGCTAAACCCAGATGACGTGGCAGCTATCAGCGCACTGGCGCATTGGTTTGATTTGAGCTTTTTCTACGTGATTCAGCTCAGGTGCTTGTTAAACAGCCACCCCAAACTACACATCGCTAACACACTGGCCGCTGCTCTAGGCGTACTGGAAACGATCATCGAAAAGTTTCAGCAAAACGTCTTCGCCACCGCCGCAGCCCATACATTTTTTGATGAAGTCGGCCTATGCCTCGATAATGAATGCCTCTCCTATCAACTCAAAAGCGCTGTGAGTCTAGCTTTCGCCTTTTGTAAAGAAACCCGCGAATGGCTTGCACCCCTTAAGGAGAGCTTAGCGGCATCCGATTTTGACAAGCGCCTTAACGATGCTGAAAAAGCACAACAAGCATTGCTCGCTCAATACAAAGAAGAAAAAGCCGCCCGACGAGTCAAAACAAAACCAGAGCCAACACCGGGTAATGAGTCGCCCTCCACGCTATCGGATAACAGTGAGAGTGACACAGAAAGCAAAACACCCTCTGCTGCAAACAATCTCAAACCGATCAGTGATTACAAGAGTGCCAAATTACTGATTAGCTTTCAGCAATACAAAGAAGCCAATGCAGCCCTTACAAGACAACTAGACCCTTTACCTACCGAAAGAAATGAGCAGCTTTTGCGACAAAGTAAACTGTATCTTCATATCGCTGTTTGTTATCGATTATCGGTTCAGACTTTTAGCGACTGCCGCGCGATCTATCAACACTATCACAACGCGTTAGACGCTTTAAGCCAGTCGATGAAATCTCTAAATAATTTATCATCTGATTTTTTCAACCATAATACAACTCGACTCGACGCATTAAAACGCAGCATTGAAGTGGAGCTTTATACCTTGCACTCTGCCCTTGAAAAGCTTGACAATCGCGTCAGCGATATTGTGGCAGAACATCAAGCTGTGATGGACTATTTATCTGAGCATAATCTACACCGTGGCAATAACATGGGGAAAGCTAAAAGCTCTAAAACGAAGCTGTTTGATCAAGTTAAAGACTTGCCACCTCAAATTGAAGCATGCATGTCTGGGGTTGTGGCAGAAGCGAATGAAATTGCTTTATCGTTGTCGGCAAACACCGCGCCGTGAATAAACCCGGGTTATCCTCGCGATACTCCTCAACCCAATGAAATGGACTCAGTAATTCCCGCTAACTAAAGAACCCCTTGCCAAATAAGGGTTGTAAAGGCATTCTCATTTTATTTTTCGCAACAATGAGGATGTTGAGATGAAGATTAAGCTGCGTAAGCGTCTTTCAGCCCCGGGTTTGCTTGAAGCCGGCCGTCTACGTTTTTCCAGGATTCCTGATTCGCTTGCTGCTAGGACAAAGTACCCATTAGCGGATTGCCTTATGTCTGCATTAGCGATGTTTAGTTTAAAATATCCATCACTGCTTCAATTTGACCACAGTCAAGAAGATGAAAAGGTGCGGCATAATTTAAAAACGCTGTATGGTGTGGATCAAGTGCCCAGTGATACCTATATGCGTGAACGCTTAGATCCCCTGGACCCGGAGCGACTACAGCCGGCCTTTAAGGCCTGCTTTAGTGCTGTACAAAGAGGGAAGCAACTGCCTTTGTTTTCATTTCTTGATGATTATTATCTGGTATCTAATGATGGTACAGGCATGTTTTATTCAGAGAACGTGCATTGTGAGAACTGTTGCATAAAGAAGCACCGCAAGGGCGGCGAAAGTTATTATCATCAAATGATGTGCGCTGTGATGGTGCACCCCCGTCAATCGACGGTGTTGCCAATGACGATGGAGCCGATTCTTAAGCAAGATGGCGTGACCAAAAACGATTGTGAAAGAAACTCGTCAAAACGCTTATTAACGAAGTTACGTTGCATGCACCCCAAACTTAAGATGGTCATTGTAGAGGATGCGCTGCATAGCAATGCGCCTCATATTAGCCTGCTTAAGGAATTGGGTTATCAATATATTATTGGTGTGAAACCTGATGGCAACAAGTGGTTGTTTGACTGGGTCAATGCGGGTGGCTGTCAAACGAAGCAGATGAATCGGAAGGGTTTTCAATATGAGTTTCGTTGGTTTAATGATGCGCCACTGAATGCATCGCATGAAGACCTTCGTGTTAATTTTTTCGAATGCAAAGAGACCTCCCCTCAAGGAAAAACTCAAACGTTTACTTGGATTACAGGATTTCATATAACAGAGGCGAATGTTTATGAATTAATGAAAGGCGCACGCGCTCGGTGGAAAATAGAGAACGAGACTTTTAATACGTTGAAGACACAAGGCTATCACTTTGAGCACAACTACGGGCATGGTTATCAAAACTTGAGCACTGTTTTGGCTTACTTAATGATGCTAGCTTTTTTGATTGACCAAATACAGCAACTGTGCTGCCCGCAATTCCAGGCAGCCCTCAAGAAGTGTAAAAAGCGAACTCGCTTATGGGAGCGAATTCGACATTGGTTTTTAACCTTCTTCATTGATTCATGGGAGGCTTTCTTTCAGTGTATCGCGACACCGCCTGATTTCAGGCTCAGCCTCAACTCGGGATAGCTTAATGCCTTGCGAGCTTCGCGTATTAAGCTATTTCATTTTCCACCGCCAAAAAAACAAGTACTTTTAAATAACCAGTCTTTCATGGAGGCTTGCTGGCACCCAGCATTTATATCCACCTTTGACCAATTTAAACATTTAAATCAGCGGGAGCCGCTGAAATGGACTCACCCTTCTTGACCTTAGCGGGTCTTGGCGTCACCCTTTCGGGTTAGATGCCGGATATACAGATGCAATCTTTACCTTATTGTGGCCGAGTGTTTTTTATCCTTTACAATGGGGGTGAGTCCATATACAGGCTACCTTGTATGGAAAAACCTTTTGAACAGCTGATTAAACAGCTTTACATGACCTATCCAAGAAAAATGCGCGGCATTGGGTATGACAACGATACGAATGTTTTTTCTATGAAATTGCTGGTCATTTTCAAATAACGATACGGGCGTTAAATGATCTTGGGCGCCCGTAATAATCAATACAGGTATTTTTTCAGGGGCCCACTTGGCTTCGTATTGAGGATCAAAATATTGAGACGCCCAAGCAAACGCTTTGTTGTTATACGGGAGATTATTTAATAGCGCTTTCCCTTTTTTCATGTCTTTCTCCAAAAAGAAATAAGGCGCCATGGCGAAAGTCAATGATTTGAGCGTTTGATCGCTCGGATTAGCAAAGTAGGCTTTTTGAGCTTTAAGTAGCGCTTTTGACTGAAATGGTTTACTGCTTGTCATCCACTGATGATTAGGTGCCGTGTCAATTAACACTAAACCTAACAAATGATGTTGCAATCCTGGCGATGAGAGCGTCAGCATTCCAGCAAATGAATGTGCTACCAAAATCACATTTGGCAAGGTTTTTACTGCACTCGCAAGATTTGCCGGCCAGTAATTATAATCGACCTTTCTATCGCCGAGTGTATTCGAACCATCTCCCGGCATATCTAAAAGCCAAGTAGTACCAGGTAAATTAAGCTTATCCACGAAAGGTCTTAAATATTCGCTACCAAGCCCAGGCCCGCCCGGAAGAAAAACCCAATTAATCGATCCCTCTGCATTTTGACTCACCTGCTGAAATCGTGCACCCGATTTTGTGTAAAAAACAGTTTCAGAAAAGGCGCTTGTAAAAACAAAAAATAAAATAACACCACATAGAACTTGAAATACTCGAGTAACCATGTTTACTCCTTAATTTATAGCAAGCACTTTTTATCGAGTAGCGGATTCAAGCGATAAGTGCAAGCAATAAAGCCATATCAACATTCAAACCTATTAGCAAAGCATTCATCATAAAATGATGGCGTAAATTCGTAAATTGTGTATTTAGATACCCCCGCCATGGTAAAGGGATCTTGTGCAAGGATTTGTTCAAATTCTTCTTTTGACAGTGTTCTAGCAATGATAACGCCACCTAAGTCATTATTTTGCCGCCCTGCAATGAGTAATTTCTTGCTTTCAAAAAGTGGTTTTAAATATTGATGATGTTTTGCACGATGCACATCAACCTCGTCTAGTGGTGTTAAATACTTTGAAATAGCAATCAACATTTCTTTACCTCTTACGTTTCCGAAAGGATAATGTTTCTCACCTTTACCGTCAATTTGTGTAGCCCGGGTCGTGACCCGGGAAGTTCATCTCCGGATTACGCGCTTCGCGCTAATCCAATGAAATGGACTCACCCTTCTTGACCTTAGCGGGTCTCGGCGTCACCCTTTCGGGGCGCCATAATATTAGATGCCGGATATACAGATGCAATCTTTACCTTATTGTGACCGAGTGTTTTTTATCCTTTACAATCCGGGTGAGTCCATATACAGGCTACTCCAGGGTACGTGATGATGGCGCAATAAAAAGCGCGCTTGAGAGAACCCCAAACGCGCGTAAAGAAACGCTTTTTAGACGGATTAAAGCCCGCTTGCGTTGTTGTCAATTAGCTCCCGTCCATTGCCAGGTGTTGCTGAGCTGTTCGCTGTTTCGTACCTAGGCAACATCCCTCCGTGTTGGCCAACCCGTTGGCCTCGTCCGTCCGCTGCATCGTAGGGGGCATCGACACTGACACCATCAAGGTTGTCGATCTTATTATCGATCAACGGCAGAAGACCCTCCCCCCCACACTCATCAGCGCAGATGTTAAACTTGGGAAGCCCAGCGCCTGTTAGCATATCCATTGTCGCTTGATCAGCCGATACCTTTAGCTGAGCTCCCTTCCCCTTCACAGCGTTCACGAAACCGCGAGTAGCCGGTCTGCTTGCCAGAGAAACGTTACCTAGCCTGACGTTTTGCAGATTGTGGTTATGCTTCACAAGCGCTGTCACAAAGTTAACGACGCTAGTTTGATCTGCTGCTGTTGCCCCTGGGAGAGCACTCAATGCGACATAAGTGAGCTTATCATCAGCCTTAAGTGCCGTCCCCAGCAGGAATAGCTTTCTCAAAGCCCCCTGATTGATCCGCATAGCCACCGCCTTCGGGTTAAGGTTTTTCATAACATCCGCTACCGCCTCGCTGTTTTCCGCAGTCACATCAGCAGACATGAAGCCAAAACGAAACGCTCTTGCATCAGGCCCCATAAAAATAGCCATCGCCTCTTGAGGTGCATCAGGCGCGATAACCAAGTCAGTGCGCACATCTTCTCGCTGAGCAAGACCACTGGTTTTATATTTCTGCACTAAATTTTTGAGTTGATTCGATCTGGTGTTTTTGTTGACCATAAAGGCATTGAGATTAATTATGGTATCGCTTGCAGTGGGAACAGCAGACACAAGCCCCACTGAGAGGACTGTTGTCGCCGCGAGGGCCAGGGCTAACCGTTTGAATTTAAATGACATAACTGTGACTCCTTTAAATTATGTCTGTTAAGTGTACGCCAAGAAAGCAAGATTGCAACCGCCCAGACGCCAGAGTAATGTCTAAATGCCGGCAATATTCTTGCGAATATGCACCGCCTCCTGTGGTAAAGCAAAGCGCAAGGCGTGTTTAAAACACGCCATGGCCTTGATAGCTTGTCCGTGACGGCTCAACCACACCCCTTCATTATTCAACAAAGCGACATTATCAGGGTATTGCGCTAAACCTGCGGTATAAAAACCGGCAACCTCATCCTCGCGCCCTTCTTTTTGGGCCAAATAGGCCGACAAACTGTAATACACCGCGGGCGTGGGTTGAATCGCGCGCAAATCGTTTAATTTTATGTGTGCCAAAGCCCAGTCGCCTTGTCCAATATAATCGCGCGCAAGTTGTGCGTAGATCATTTCTGATTTGGGCGGTGTATTGGGCGCGCACGCGCACAGGCCCAAGCACAATAACGCCAGGGATAATCGTTTCATCGTGGAAAATTAATCGTTAAGAGAATCTAAGTGTATTACAACGCGTTTATGAATCAAGTCTTTTTCTTTGCGGCGCGTGATATCGTCGACTTTACCCGCTAGCTGCCCGCACGCAGCATCAATATCCTCGCCGCGTGTTCTGCGAGTCGTGGTGATAATGCCCTGCTCCACCAAAACATCACGAAAGGCTAAAATCTGCTTACGATCAGAACATTGGTACAAGGTATTGGGAAACGGGTTAAATGGAATTAAATTTACCTTGCAGGGCACGCGTTTTAAAAGGTTTGCAAGCTCGCGGGCTTGCTCAAGGCTGTCGTTCACCCCTTTGAGCATCACGTATTCCATCGTAACTTTGCGCCGACGCTCTTGATCAAAATAGGTTTCACAAAAAGCCAAGAGCGCTTTGAGCGGGTATTTTTTATTGATGGGCACCAATACATCGCGAAGCGCATCGGTCGGCGCATGCAGTGACAGCGCAAGTGCCACATCCGTGTCTTCTTTCAATTTTTTCATGGCGGGCAATACGCCTGAGGTGCTCAAGGTTACACGGTATTTCGACAAGCCATAAGCTAAATCATGGCGCATGATTTTCATGGCTTTTACGACAGGCTCGTAATTGAGCAAAGGCTCACCCATGCCCATCATTACCACGTTCGTGACCTTTTTATCGTGCTTGCCGTTATCATCGGACAACTCGCGCACCGCCAGCCACACTTGACCGATGATTTCACCCAAACTTAAATTGCGGTTAAACCCTTGCCTGGCCGTTGAGCAAAAGCTGCAATTCAAACCACAGCCCACTTGTGATGACACACACAGCGTACCGCGATCATCTTCGGGGATATAGACCATTTCAAAGGCGTTTTTATCATCGAGCTCTAAAAGCCACTTCTCAGTGCCATCGCTGGCAAATTGATGCGTAATGATCTTAGGTGCAGCAATATGAGTTTTTGCTTTAAGCAGCGCGCGCAGCGGTTTGCTGATATTGCTCATTTTGTCGAAATCGGTTTCGCCGAATTGATGAATCCATTGAAACAATTGTTTCGCACGAAACGGTTTCTCGCCCAAGCTTTGAAGCCAAGCAGCAAGCCCCTCAAGGTCGAAGTTTAAGAGATTGACTGTGTTTGACATGATGAAGCTTTAACTCGTTTTAAATATCGATTGTGGATACAGGAACCGTCTTTGCGAGGAGCGTAGCGACGCGGCAATCTCCAGGTTAATTCAAAAGATTGCCACGCTCACTGGCGTTCGCTCGCAATGACATTATCATAAAATGTAGCAACCGCCTTGGGTAGCAACGTCTTTGCGAGGAGCGTAGCGACGCGGCAATCTCCAGGTTAATTCAAAAGATTGCCACGCTCACTGGCGTTCGCTCGCAATGACATTAGCCATACAATGCAGCCTGGATTGATCCGCCGTTGCACTGTAAGTGCCACGGCGAGAGATAATCCGGGTTTTATTCCCCGGGTTATCCTCGCTTTGCTCGTCAAGCCAGGCTACAACTCAAATTAAGGGCTACAAAAAATTACCGTGTGCGCGCACACAATTCATCAGCCGCAAAGAAGAACGCAATCTCTTCTTTGGCGGTGTCAGCGGCATCCGAACCGTGGACAGCATTCTCACCAATGCTATCAGCAAAGTTACGGCGTATTGTGCCCTCGGCCGCTTCGGCTGGATTCGTTGCGCCCATAATTTCACGGTTTTTCATGATGGCGTTATCGCCTTCCAAAACCTGCACGACCACAGGGCCGGAAATCATGAAATCCACCAGGTCATTGAAGAACGGACGCTCTTTGTGTACCGCATAAAAGCCTTCGGCTTGCTCGCGCGATAGATGCATCATTTTCGCGGCCACCACTTTCAAGCCACCTTTTTCAAAGCGTGCGATGATCTCGCCGATCACATTTTTCGCCACAGCATCGGGCTTGATGATAGATAAAGTACGTTCAGTTGCCATAATTATTCACCCAGTTTGTTCAAAAATCGGGCGCATTGTACCGGCAAATAGATCAAAAGGCCAGCGAAGCTCGCAAAGATCAGCCAAAAATGAACACGTCAATCTTCCAGGACCGCAAGTTCGGCAGGGTCGATAGGCCCGCTTCTGGAGGCATACGCCCAAATGAAGATGGCCAGACTAAACAAGGCGATCACGAGAAAATCCCAGCCAAACGTCAGAACATTACGCCCCGAAAAGGCGCCAAAATAAGAGATGAGCCCCAAACCGGCTAAATAAAACAGCAGCCAAACACCGTGCCTGAAATCAAAGCCCTTAAGCACACCACGATTGGACACCAGCAAAACAACATATCCAATACCAATCACCAACAGCATTTTGGAAATCACCGGCCAGCCTGTCCAATACACAATTAAATTACAAATATAAAAGGCAAGAAAACTCAACAATGCAGCACAGGGCAAGCGAAATGGCCGGTGTTGATTCGGTAATTTTGTGCGTAGCGTCACCAGCGCTATCGGGCCAATGGCGTAGGACAACACAAAGCATGACACCAAAAAGCTCACCATTTTTTGCCAACCGGGAAACGGCGCGAAAAACACCATGCCGACCGCAAAATTGAGCCAGATTGCTTTGTGCGGCATATGCTGCTTATTCAGCGCTTGTAAAAACTTCGGCATATACCCATTTTGACTCATGGCGTAATTCAAGCGGGCCGTTGAAGCGGTATAAATAAAGCCCGTACCCAACGGTGAAATCACCGCGTCGATATACAATAACTTCACAAAGCCTAAAAAGCCGAGCATTGTTAACAAACCGGCCACAGGACCTGCGTCATCGCTAAAACTTAAGGCATGCCAACCGTTAGCAATCGAGCTGCCGGGTATGGCGGCCACAAACGCGATCTGCAACAAGACAAACATCACAATACAAAAGAAAATTGCCCCTAACACCGACCAAGGAATGGCACGCTGTGGATTTTTAGCTTCGCCCGCTAGTTGAATGGCCGGGCTATAACCAATGAAGGAAAAAATCACACCCGCTTCTGGCAAGGCATGCAGCAAGCCTTTAATGCCGCCGGCAAAAAAGCCATGGCTGACAAAATTTTGTGGATGAAACCGTGCAGTAAGCAATACGATAATAGTGATGACAGGAATCGCGAGTTTCCAAATAATCACCGTGTTATTCGTTTTGGAAAACACTTTAGCGCCCAAGGTATTCACATAACACATGATGAGCATCACGATGGCGGCCACAACACCGCCCTGCGCAGTTAGAGTATGCCCAACGCCGCTAGGATCAGCCTGCATAAGCCAAGGAATATACGTTGACGCGTATTGCAGCATGGCCATGGTTTCAATGGGCGCGACCACCACAGCAGCCAGCCAGGCAACCCACGTTAGTGTAAAGCTCGAAAACGAACCGTGGCTGAATTGCACAAAACGTGCCATTGCGCCAGAAAAGGGTAACATCGCCGCAAGCTCTGAAAACGTGAGCGCAATAATCATCATCAAAACACCGCCAACCACCCAAGCGATGAAGGCCGAAGGGCCGGCAAATTGTGCTGCATACAAAGGGCCGAATAACCAACCAGAACCCACCATACCACCGATGGCCATGAACAAAAGAGATAAGGCGCTAAAGCGGCGCTGAACGGGCATGGATTTTCCTACACTTTTTTTATTTAAAAATTCGGCGCTGCTTACGTTTTCGAGTACGGGCGCCGATAATGAACAAGACAAACGCAAGAAAATAACCGGCCACAACACGGTATAAAAGATAAATGGCGAGCTGGTGCGGTAGCTTGATAAGCAACACCAAATAGTAGGTGGCCATCACAAAGAAAAAGGCGCTGAATAAAAACAGCGCCCATGTCCAGAACTTACGCATCCTGATCAACCCTGAAGGTCAAGACATCGCACTTCGCGTTATGGATAATCGCATTCGCCGTAGAACCCAACACACCCAAGAATAGATGCTTGTGTGTACCGACAACAATCAAGTCCACCTTGCCCTCTTCGGCTTTTCCAAGGATTTGCACTTTTGCAGGCCCCATATCCACAGAGATATTCGCAGGGTCTATGCCAAATTCATCAGCCAGCTTAGCCAACTGTTTTTTGGCTTCTTCATACAGCTCAGATTCAATATCATTGGGCGCAACAAAGGCATACCCATAACCCGGCAAGGGCTCAACAACATGAATCAAACTGACTTTCGCGCCGAACAAGGCCGCCATTTCTTTGGCATGCGCAACCACTTTCTCACTGTTTTCCGCCAAATCCACCGCGGCCAGTACATGTGCGTAACGTTTCATAATTTCCCCCTTTACCCTTTTTCAAACACCAATGTTTTATCTTTTAGCTTAAGTTTGATGGTGTCGCCCGCTTGAAATACGCCTTTGAGCAAAGCATTGGCCAATGGGTTTTCAATGGCTTGCTGAATTTCGCGCTTCAGCGGCCTTGCGCCATACACCGGGTCAAACCCCGCTTTAGCGACAGTGTGCAGGGCTTCATCGCTAATTTCAAGGGTAATTTCTTTCTGCGCCAAGCGTTTTCGAAGGCCATCGAGCTGAATGGTCGCAATCGCATCAATCTGGGCTTGGTCCAGCGCATGAAAGACGACGGTATCATCGATACGGTTAACAAACTCAGGCCTAAAGTGTTGTGAAACCACCTCCATCACAGCCGACTTCATCGTCTCATACGGCTCGCCGGCCATGGCTTGAATGCGATCAGAGCCTAAGTTTGAGGTCATCACAATCACGGTGTTGCGAAAATCGACGGTACGCCCCTGACCATCCGTTAAGCGACCATCATCCAACACTTGAAGCAAAATATTAAACACATCGGGGTGGGCTTTTTCCACCTCATCCAGCAAAACCAAAGAATACGGTTTGCGGCGCACATGCTCGGTCAAATAACCGCCCTCTTCGTAGCCCACGTAGCCTGGCGGTGCTCCGACCAAACGCGCCACGGCATGTTTTTCCATAAACTCCGACATATCGATACGTACCATGGCATCGTCTGCGTCAAACAAAAACTCGGTCAAACTTTTGCAGAGCTCGGTTTTACCCACACCGGTTGGACCCAAAAATAAAAACGATCCAATCGGCCGTTTAGGGTCAGACAATCCAGCCCGTGAGCGACGAATGGCATTGGCCACCACCTCCACCGCTTCATTTTGACCCACCACACGTTTGTGCAGAAAATCTTCCATCTGCAAGAGCTTTTCTTTTTCGCCTTCTAAAAGCTTGCTCACAGGAATGTGGGTCCAACGCGACACCACATCGGCAATTTCTTCGGCTGTCACACGGTTTCGAATCATGTGTGTTTCTTTGGGCTCGCTATGTTCAGCTGAGGCCAATTGTTTTTCAAGCTCGGGTAATTTGCCGTATTGGATTTCAGCCATTTTACTCAAATCACCTTGGCGACGCGCGTTTTCCATGTCTTGGCGCGCAAGCTCTATCGCCTCTTTAATATGGCGCGTGCCTTTTAGCGAGGCTTTTTCAGACTGCCAGACCTCGTTTAAATCACTGTATTCTTTTTCCAGCGTTTTGATTTGGTCACTTAAATCGCCTAAACGTTTTTTCGACGCTTCATCGTCTTCTTTTTTCAGTGCTTCGCGCTCCATTTTAAGCTGAATCAAACGACGGTCGAGCTTGTCCAAGGTTTCCGGTTTGGAGTCGATTTCAATACGAATACGGCTGGCCGCTTCATCGATGAGGTCAATCGCTTTATCCGGCAATTGACGATCCGTAATGTAGCGATGCGATAAGGTGACCGCCGCGATAATCGCAGGGTCTGTGATTTGCACGCCATGGTGCAACTCATAACGCTCTTTCAAACCGCGCAGGATCGCAATCGCATCTTCTGTGCTGGGCTCATCCACCATCACTTTTTGGAAACGACGTTCAAGCGCGGCATCTTTCTCCAAATACTGGCGGTATTCGTCTAAGGTGGTCGCGCCAATACAGTGAAGTTCGCCGCGCGCTAAAGCTGGCTTTAACATATTGCCCGCATCCATCGCGCCATCGGCTTTACCGGCACCAACCATGGTGTGGATTTCATCGATAAATAAAATCACCTGACCTTCTTGCTTAGCCAAATCATTCAGCACGGCTTTCAAGCGCTCTTCAAACTCACCACGAAATTTCGCACCGGCAATGAGTGCGCCCATATCTAAAGACAAAACCCGCTTATTACGCAAACCTTCAGAGACTTCGCCGTTGATAATACGCTGCGCCAAGCCTTCGACGATCGCGGTTTTACCCACACCCGGCTCACCAATCAACACAGGATTATTTTTGGTACGACGCTGCAAAACTTGAATCACACGGCGAATAATATCATCACGACCAATCACAGGGTCGAGCTTGTTGTTACGCGCGCGCTCGGTTAAATCAACGGTGTATTTATCCAACGCTTGGCGTTGATCTTCTGCCGAAGCATCGTTGACAGTCTCACCCTGGCGGACATTATCAATCGCGGCTTGCAATTTTTTCTTATCAAGACCGGCACGTTTTAGCAAGTCAGCCAAGCTGCCCCCAGCTTCCATGACGGCAAGCACAAATAATTCGCTAGAGATAAACTGGTCTTTTTGCTTCGTGGCCAGTTGATCGCATACATTCAAGACACGACCCAATTCATTCGAGACATGAATATCCCCGGGCGTGCCTTGCACTTTCGGCAGCGCATTCACGCTCTCCGTCACCTTGCTGCGCAAGTTCGCCACGTTCACACCCGCCAGGGTGAGCACATGCCCTACCGTACTGGTTTGATCGTCTAAAAACACCTGCATTAAATGCACAGGCTCGATAAAGCCGCTGTCTTTGGATAGCGCCAGCGATTGTGCATCGCTTAAGGCTTGTTGAAATTTACTGGTAAATTTATCAATTCGCATTGTGTTGCTCCTTGCCGAATCGTTACATTCTATTACTTATAAGATGGTGGTGAATTGACAAAAATCAAGTGGAATTGTGATTTTAACACCACCTAGTACCGTCTTTGCGAGGAGCGTAGCGACGAAGCAATCTCCAGGTTAATTCAAAAGATTGCCACGCTCACTATCGTTCGCTCGCAATGACATTGACCAGAAACCGCTAATCCACCGAAGCACATCGCGTTTCTTTCAAGAAAAACGCGAGGCACAAGGCGACTAAAAACACCGCAGGTAATAACCAAATCGCCACCTGAAAATTATGCGCGGTATAAACCGGCACGCCATGGTTGCGTGCGCCATCCCACGTCAGGTCAATCAGCCAACCAAACACGGGTTGAAAAAGACCGGCTGACATCACTAACATACACGTTAAACCTTCTGCCGTGGTTGTAATTTTTCGTGGGTTACTCTCGACAATCAAAGGATAGGTAATCACCTGTACACCAGACAGTAAACCCAACAAGAAAAACAGCACCATTAGGCCCGGTATGGATAAATGCGTATCCAGAATAATCCAAAGCATAATGAGCAAGGTTAAAATCGCGCCTAAAATCATCGGCAATTTACGCCGCGCTAACTTATCGGAAATAAAACCCATCAACGGTGAGCCGACGATCATCCCTAAGAAAATCATCTGTGTGATATTCGTGGTTTGTATATGCGACAAGCCGTGTACATGCATTAAATACAAGCTACCCCAGGCAGCGCCCAAAATAATCACCGGAAAACTTAAAAAATTCGTGAACAAACCCGCCAACCAATTTTGTGGGTTTTTCAAGGCCATGGCAAAACTCGTCCAGAACCCCAGTGCTTTTAACTGCTGGCGCTCTTCGATTTGGGCTTCACGAATGCTGGAAGGATAATCACGTACGCACAAAGCGATAATCACAATAAAAAACACGCCAAGTGTCGCATTAATCGTTACCGCATGACGCCAACCGACTGCATGGACCATCAACGCCAGCGGGGTTTGCGCGAGCATGCCGCCCGCCATGGCCATGGTCACCACCAAGCCAATGACCAGCGCGATTTTATTCGGCGGGAACCAACGTGAGGCTAAGCGCACCGCACTTAGCATACAAAACGTACTGCCCATGCCCGTGATTAAACGAAAGAAGCCGGCCAGTTCTAAACTACTGGAAAAGGCGAATAGATAGGTACATATCACACAAGTGGTGATCGCAGTAAGGAGCAAGCGACGCGTGGAAAATCGATCGAGTAAAATGCCTGCCGGAATCAGAAACAGCACATTACCGTAAAAATACATCGCGGATAAATTGCCGAGTGCTGCTGCGTTGACCTTGTAGCTTGCAATCAAGCTTGGGGCAATCGCGTTAAACATATTCATTTGAATGAATTCAAAGAAAAAGAACAAGGCCGCGGTTAATACCACCACCCAAGATCGCCACGAATAGGCGAAGTGGCGATGATGCGGCGTGGTGCTAATATGAGCCATTTAATACTCCTGGTTATTGCTGTGATCACTACTCAAATGTCGGCCGTGTGTTTCGCGCGCGAAGTAACACAACACGGTGCCAACGATAAAACTGAAAGGCAAAATCATGAGCGCGACACGAAAGTCAGTCAGGCCATATTGTGGCACACCGGCGATAAGATGATGGGACCAATGAAGATCCAACAGCCAACCAAACAGCGGCTGGAAAATCGCAGGGCCCAGCATGATCAATACAGAAGCAAAACCTAACGCACTGCCCGCTAAGCTGTGCGGATTGCTTTCGGCAATCGCAGGATAGCTGATCACTTGCGAGCTGGTGACAAAACCCAGCAAGAAGTATAAAACCATCAAACCTGTAAAACTTAACTGTGTATCGAAGATTAAAACGAGCATTAACACCAAAGAAATAAAACCACAGACTTTCATGGGCAACAATCGACGTCCCAGCATATCAGACAGCAAACCTACGGCCGGACCGCCAAAAATCGTGCCGAAGAAGATCATGCTCGTGACCAAAGAAGCTTGCGTTTGCGACAGCCCAAAGACTTGCGTGAGATACAAACCCGCCCAAATCGCGCCTAAAATCATAATCGGCAAATTTAAAAAGCAGGTGTATAAACCAAAATACCAGTTTTGTTTATTTTTAAGTGTGTTGCCAATCATGCGCCAAACATTCAAGGAGCGCGCTTGCTTAAGCACCGCTTCTTTCATGCCTTTGGGGTAATCGCTGACATTGATAAAAATAATCGCTGTGAATACGGCGCCAACCAAGGCATCCACCAACAGCGCGTGGCGCCAACCCAAATGATCAATCAAAAACGTCAGCGGAGTTTGACCGGTCACCCCACCAAGCATGGCCACGGTCACCGTGATACCGCTGACCAAAGCTAAACGCCGCGGCGGAAACCATCGTGAGGCCAAACGCAAGCAGCACAGAAACGGAAACGATCCGCCAATACCGGTGATAAAGCGGCAGATGCTCGCCTGCGCCACACTCTGCGAAAAAGAGAACAACACCGTACCGATCACGCAAGTGACCATGGCGGTGAGAATGATTTTTTTCGTGGAAAAACGATCTAGAATCATGCCCGCTGGGAACATGAAGAGTATGTTTGCAATGAAATAGGCTGCCGAAATTTGGCCGGTGGCTGTGGCAGTGACATGAAAAGCGCGCATCAAACTGGGGTTGATGCTGTTAAACATCATGATCTGCACGAACTCGTAAAAGAAGAACAGCGAGGCACTTAAACACACCAACCAAGCTTTTGCCGTGGATTTAACAGCGAAGGTCTCGGCGTTTAAGGATGCTTGTGCTGTATTCATTCTCTCTCCTCAAAAGTGCTTGCCAAGCTTTGGGTGCTTCGCTATACTGAACGTCTTCCCTAAAGAAAGCTATTGATTTTTAAGCGAAATTTCACGCAAAACTTTGCAATACTAGCACTTTGACCGTATGCTTTTCAAGTCGCTCAAGGAGAGTTTATGCGTTTTTTTCATATCGGATGTTTCATCATCGCCACATTGGCCTTATCCACCGGCTTTGCCACACAACTAGAGCGCAGCAAGTTCATGACTGCCCTGCTCGAGCAACCTTTACCGAAAATTCGTGACTGTGCCAAACAAGGCCTGGTCGCCTACCAAAACACCTTAAGCCTGGTGTATCTCGACGACCAACGCAGCGATCATGACGCCGACAAAGTCAAAGCCTATACCTGGGCTTATTTAGCGCTGTACCAACTCAAGCATCGCGACAAGCAAAACTTTTTGATTCAGCAACAAGCCGAATTTGTCACCGCCATCAGCAAGCAACTCACTGATCACGAGATCCGCCGGGCCAAGCATTTAGCACAAACCTATTATGAGCTGTATGGTAAACATTGGCCGAAAGTGCCGGTGATGCGAAACGAGAGCTTTCCAAGCCAATGCAAGCTTGAATTATTAGAAAAACACGCCTAGATAAACCCGCTGAGCGACGCTAACTTTAATGGCAACGCCCAAGATACAGAACTGAGCAATCTTCCCTTACTTAATCAAAACGAACTAGAAAACGCTGACAGCGACGAGCAACACTAAATCACCGCCGGGCGGTTTTATTTTACAAGCCCGGCAAAATCCGCTCTAATGCCGTATCGTTCTGAAACGGCCGTGATACTAAGCTATGAATAAAACACTCTTTATCTGGGTTACACTCATTTGTGCTGGCATGGGCGGCGTGCTCTATGGCTACGACATTGGCGTTATCTCAGGCGCACTCCTCTTCATCAAACAAAGCATTGCGCTCACTCGCAGCCAAACCGAAATTATCGTGGGTGCCGTCTTATTCGGCGGCCTTATTGGCACACTGATCACCGGCAGCCTAGCGGATCGTTTTGGCCGACGCACGATGATACTGGTCGCCTGCGTGGTGTTTGCCGTGGGCTTATTGTTTATCCTCACTGCCAAAAGTTTTATTGCACTTCTCTTAGCCCGTTTATTGCTCGGCATTGGCGTGGGTATCATTGCAGTCGCTGTGCCTTTATATTTGTCGGAAACGGCGCCGGCCAAACTTCGCGGCCGCGCCGTCACCCTCTTTCAAATTTTCTTAACACTCGGCATTTTGCTCGCCTACATCGTCGACAAAGCATTCACAGGCAGCGGCGACTGGCGCAGCATGTTCGCCATGATTTACATCCCTACCGGTATTTTGTTTTTCAGTATGATCATGTTGCCTGAAACACCACGCTGGCTAGTTGTGCACCGTCGCTTGAAACACGCCGCGAACGTCATTCGTAAGATCCATGGCGAATCACGCGTTGAGATTGAAATTGAAGCCATACAACGCTGCGGCCAACGCACCTCCTCACGCTGGCACACCTTATTCAACAAACAATATTTTCCAGCCTTGTGCTTAGCCGTCTTTATTGCCGTGAGCAATCAGCTCACTGGCGTGAATATCATTTTGCAATATGCGCCCACGGTGATTCAATCGGCCGGGATGTCATCCCAAGCCACCACAATGATCGCCACAGTCGGCATTGGCGCGGTGCAATTTGTATTTACCTTAATCGCGCTCTCCTTGATTGATGTATTAGGCCGCAAATTTTTATTGTGCTTAGGCACGCTCGGCCTAGTATTATGCGATGTGTATTTGGCGTATGTGAACCATGTTTACCCTACGGGCTACACCTTAGCGGTCCACTCAGTCTACGGCCTACTCGCATACATCTTATTTTACGGCTTAGGCCCAGGTGTTGTGGTGTGGCTCGTGATTTCAGAATCTCTGCCCACCAAAGTGCGCGGCAAAGCGATTTCCTTGTGTTTGTTTTTCAATTCATTGGCTGCAGCACTATTATCCAGCGTGTTTTTATCGGTCGCGCACGCCATCGGCATGACCGCCACGTACAGCCTCTTTGCGTTTTTCACCTTTTTGTATTTCTTAAGTGCCTATATTTTCCTGCATGAAACCAAAGGGCAATCGCTGGAAGCGATCCAGCAGCGCCTGGAAAGAACGGCGCTGAAAGAGGCTGTGGAATAAGGCGTCTCTTCGTATCACACAGTCTTGTAAATTTAAAAGCGCTAACACTTCAGCATCTTAGCTCGACTCAAAGCGCCTCTTCATTTCTCTTACATTTAAAAGATACTTTATAAGCTCTAAGGCCCGTTCTGGTATGCGGTCAAACTGCTTACGCTGATAAGCAACTTGCTGATCATGCGTAACCAAATCTTCAGGGAACGGCATGCCTTCTCTCGACTCATAAAGCCCAGGGCGGCTCAGGTAATAATCTGTCAAAATACTTTTTTCGATCTCATAGTATTCATCGTTTTCTTCTATAGCGTCTAACGATCTGCTCGGCGGCTGTGGCTTACTACTAGGTGAAAGTGCCATAAAGAAAGTCGGATATGTGCGGCATAAATGGATTGACAGCTTGAGGTTCGCAAGCACGGGAATACCCATTGCTAACAGCGTCTCTAGGTTTCTGTGTTGAACCTTTTCCAGGTGCTGACTTATCTTTTTATAGTTTAGAATAATACCCCGCCAAAAGAGCCAGGATTGATATTCTGGAGAATAATTGCCACACAGCATGTTCTGAACAGCAAATTCAGCATGATTAAATCGAGCCGCCTCAATCGCAAAGAAAGCGACTTTTTTTAACGCTGCCTTATAGTGGTCTTGTTTAAAGAGCATGTTTTTTTGCGCCCTAAACACATCGCTCATGGTCTCAAATGCCTGTTTAAAATCATCCGGCGATAACAAACAGTCTTGATCATCATAAGCCGTCAGGGCCTCTGTTAAAACAAGTAAACGATCAGAAACGCTGTGCTGATCATTCAGACCAGTAATATACAGCGCACCAGTATGGCGATGGGGAAACACCCTTTTTAAATCAACTTCGCCATAAATTTTATACGGCACATAGTGATGATCTGGGCCTTCTACAACCGGTGAATGAATGATTTTGTTTACACGAATCCAAACAGCATCTTTAATAGGCTGATCGTCCAGTGCGACACGAAACCAAAGGTAAGTCTCTGCCTCGTTTAGCTTTTCTAAGTTTTCAGCGGCAACAGAAAGCAAACCGGTGGACTGAATCTGCCTAATAAACAGCCTATAACCTTCTGAAGACGTTCCGACAAATTCTTCAGTATCCGAGTCTAAGGGGTCGCCATCGTCCAAAAATCCTAGCTCATCATCGTTATCATCATTGCCAGAATCAGCGACGACCAGCTCACCATATCCATCATGAACATGCTCTTCGAATCGATATTTCCTACCTGTTGAAGGATCGTAAATTTCAGCCCAGAAACGCGCAGTCACTCTCTACTTTTCCCTACTATTTTCACATAAGACGCGTGTAACCCCGGGTTATCCCTTCGCTCAACCCAGGCTACATGCACGAATAAAAACGAAACAAACGTAGCAACCGTCTTGGGTAGCAACGTCTTTGCGAGGAGCGAAGCGACGTGGCAATCTCCAGATTAATGAGCCAGATTGCCGCGCTCACTGCTGTTCGCTCGCAATGACATTAGCCGATAAAATGTCATTGCCCGGCTTCACAGCCGACTTCATAAAAGCACTGTGAAATACCTGCTGGCAATCAATAAAGAGATACGCATTTTTCGTTTCATACACATGAAAGCATAAACGCTTTTTAAAATCCCAATGCTTCCATTGCACATACACCGTCCCATCTTTGGTAATACTGTAATGACCTGTATCAACCTGCGGCTCGCCCTTAGGCTTTATACCCATCTTACTCACCGCGTGTCCTTTCGCACCCAAGTAGAAAATATTGCTATCCTTCACCGTTTTTCCATTTAAATTATCGATAGGCACCGATGTATACGTTTTATTCAGAAACACGCTCTCTATCTGCGCCTTACTCATTGAGTGCAAAGATGCAGAAAAACCACATAATGGCATCAAAAAAAACAGAGTAGCCTTGCATACTTGTCGTTTCATAACACACTCCTCAAAAAATCCACATCAAGCCCCACCAAGCCAGTTTTGGTTAACATATGCCCGCTTAAGACTGATAACCCGAGTTGTCGTGTTTTGCAAGCAGCGACATCAAAATTAAACAATACCAATTGACTTCACATCATCAAAAAAACCCAGAATCTCAGGCTTGCCAGCCAGCAAACTCAGCCAAGTTTCACTGATCTCAGGTGTGATCTCTTCAATATGCTGCGAATGACTTTCTCGAGTATCCCAATGCTCAACACAGGTGAATTTATGCTTATCATCCTGATTTTGATAAAGCTTGATGCCCTGAAAACCCGGCACAGTTTTCATCATTTCAAAAGAATTTAAAAACGCTTCTCTTGCCGATTCTTTGGTTAATACGTTGAATATAAATACCATAAGCTTTCACCTTGCAAAATCAAAACGAATCATAGATCAAATCGCCTTCCCGTCAAACACCTTTAACGGCAGCGATCGCCAGTCACAATCATCCAGCGCGCACAAATTAACACAGCAAGGAAATAAAGGCTCAGAGGGAATTAAATAAATATAGACACCACAATGCCGGCAGAAATAATGCTCGCCTTTCATTGTATTAAAGCGATAACAGCTTAAATCACCCTCACCTGATGTGATACGTAAATTATCTGCCACGTGGTGAACAACGTTACGGATCGCACAGTAAGAGCAATTACACACCATGGGCTGTTTTAATTCCAACTCACACACAAACCTGACTTTTTTACAATGGCAAGTTCCTGTGTAACGCGCTTTACTCATAATGAAGAAAACCTTTGGAGATAGCCTTTCCAACTTGGTTCATCGAGCACCAGGCTCTCAAAATTACCCTGCGTATAGTCACGGATCACAGACTCCCAGAAAGCTTTCGCATAATCCAAGCCCGGTAACTGCCTGACTTCCCACTGCGTTTTATACGAATCAAATAGTTTTATGGCAGCCCATCTGCCAACACCAAACTTTCTATAAGCCGGCATCACAAAAAATTCGGCAATATCTCTTGTGGCTTTATCTTCATTTATCATGCTTGAAAGATTGATGACAGCAAAGCCAACTGGCAGCTCACCGGCATAAATCATATAAGCATTGTAACCAAACGGGCTCCAGTATTGCATAATTTTATTTTGATCATATAACCCATCGAGATTCAGCTCTTCTTTCGTGATACAAGAAAACTCAAACTCGTAGAGCTGTTGAAGATGAACAAACGGAGCCTTTTTAATATCATCCACTCGATCTAGTCTTAAGCTTTGCATATCTAAACGCACTATCTACTCCTAAGTCTCTGCTAATTGTTTACACGATAGCGCCCATTAGGGCGTGTCCCTAACGTCGTCGCTGGGCTGCAAACCAAGCAAAATGGGCAAAAATTAAGGATGCTTTTCGTTAAATATGTTCAATATTCGCCTCAAACCATCCTTAACTTTTGTACCATTATCTTGATTTTCGCACCTACCGAGACTTTAGGGACACGCCCTAGTCTTCTGTTCATTATCGATTCACCTCTAAATCATTCATCATATCACGCTCTGAAACACACGCCTGAAACACAAGCCTTGAAAAAGAGTGCCAAAGTTGATAAAATTCGCCAAAAATAACAAAAGGAGAGCCCTCGTGAAACGTTTTCTATCTTTAGCCATCGCGGCAATTTGCACAGCCTCAGCCATGGCCGATCAATATATCCAAGTCATCAACGCATCCGACAAACCTGTTTTCGTAGAAACGAGCTCAGGCGCGCTTATCAAGGTACCAAAAGCCCATACCACAGGGTACAACATACACATCATGCCCCAAGACACAAAAATACTGATCACAAATAATAAGGCGCAAATCACCAATACGTTTATTATCCACGCTCCAAGTCCAGAGTTTTCAGCATATCAATGTTCGCAGGCTGGCTCATGGGCGCTGAGCATTTCCGATAACAGTCACACAAACTCAGGCTTTGTCTGTGGAATAAGCAACAGAGGGAGTGGAAACACTAACTATACAGTTCTCATTACAGATAGCCAGGCCAGGTTAACGCCCAAACGAGGCAATGGTCTAGCAGCCGTTAATTATTGATAAGCTATTCTGTTGTCGTGTATTTTTGCTCAGTCAGCTTATACACCTTCACGGTGGATAACTCACACGATCCACAGCCGGAGCCACAGTTGGCCACGCACTGATCTTCGGCTTTGACCACACCTTTTTGAATCAAGTGATCCATTAACGCTTGTATATGATCCGGTTCTTCACGAAAGGTGATGATCAAGCCCTGCATCGTGGCTTCTTTATTTTCCTGCATATATTGCTTTAAGCGGCTAAGGGTGAGCACGACGCTTTCTCCTTCCCGCCACGGCGTACATCACCATAATCTGAGCAAATTGAAACGCTAACATGCCCGCGATCCAACATGCAGAAAACCAGCGATGCGCTGAAAACATCACGGTTTGATAGAAAATGGTGGCGACGGCATAGGCCACACTAAAGCTCCAAAAGGTCGCAAAATACGCCCAACCTTTGCCGATCTCACGCGCAATCACGCCCATGGTGGACACACAAGGAATGTAGAGCAGCACAAAAATCAAATACGCGTACGCCGCCCATGGGCTTAGAAAACGCTGGGCCATATTGCCCATCGCACTTTGTGTCATATCATGATCGGCTTCGTTCGCCGTAAACGGGTTTAAACGTTGAGCCGAAAACAGCGATGAAAAACCCTGGAGCGTCACTTGCCAGGCTTGTTGCAAACCCGCTAATAAATGAAAATCACTGGGTTTGTCGTTAAACTGCCCTTGTGTGTAAAGCGTATTTAACGTACCGACCACCACTTCTTTGGCCAAAGTCCCTGTGATCAAACCCACCGTCGCCGGCCAGTTGTCTTGATGCACGCCCAGCGGTCGCAGCACGGGCGTAATCACACGACCCACGTCGGATAAAATCGATTGCGGGCTGCCCTGCGGCACAATCTTGCCATCGAGCTGTACCGCATTGAGTGTGCCGACCAAGACACACACGGGCACAATCACTTTACCCGCGCGAAAAATAAACCGCTTTAAACGCTGCCAGGTCATGATAAAAATCGATTTAAAATATGGCCAATGATAATTCGGCAGCTCCATCACAAAGGGCGCTTCTTTACCTTTGAGTACGCTCACTTTTAACAAATAACCCGTAAGCATGGCCACCAAAATACCGAGCAAATACAAAGAAAACACCACGATGCCACCGTGCGCTGGGTAAAATGCTGAAGCAAACACCACAAAAATGGCCAAGCGTGCACCACAAGACATAAACGGTGACATCATCGTCGTGAGAATACGATCGCGCGTGTTGCCGAGTGTGCGTGTGGCCATAATCGCAGGCACATTGCAGCCAAAGCCGATAATCAAGGGAATAAAGGCTTTACCGGGCAAGCCCACCGCCTGCATAAAACGATCCACCACAAAAGCCGCGCGCGACATATAGCCTGAATCTTCTAAAAACGATAAACATAAAAACATTAAACCAATTTGTGGAATAAACGTTGCAACTGTATTAATACCCAAACCAATTCCCTGGGCTAATAAAGCATTCATCCATAAAGGCAAGCCCAGCGCGTGAGCCAAGTGATTCACACCATCAATAAAAATCACGCTCGAGCTGATATCAAACAAGGGCTGCAGCAAGGTACCCACGTTCATCGAGATTTCAAACATCAAATACATGATGAATAAAAATAACGGTATACCCAAAAAGCGGTGCATGAATAAACGATCCAGCCAGCGCGTCATGCTTTGTGCGATTTTATGTTGGACTATGACTGCATCACATAATTGATACATCGTCTGATAACGCGCATCAGCCATGACGATATCACTGTCTTCTTCTGTTACAACTTCCAACCCCTGAATAATACGCTCGCATTCAGCCTGTGTGTCATTATCTAAAATCACAGAGACTAAACGGTCTTTTTCCAGCAAACGGATGGCCTGCCAGCGACTTTTTTGCGGCGTGAGCGGAACGAGTTGTTCAATCGTATCTTCAATACGCGGATGAAACGATAAAGCCTTGGGCAAATCCCCTCGTACATACTCGCAAATCGCGGTTTGCAAAGCTTTCACCCCTTTGCCGCGACTACCCACCAACTCTAACACCGGACAAGACAAACGCTTCGATAGCTCGGCCGCATTCACTGCCTTGTGCTGTCGCTTAGCCACATCGCTCATATTGAGCACGACGATCATCGGCACTTGCATATCCAAAAGCTGCAAGGTGAGATACAGGTGACGTTGAAGATTAGACGCATCCAAAATATTGACGAATAAATCCGCCTCTTGGCTCATCAAAAAATTACTGGCAATGGCCTCATCAATCGCACCCTCACCGGATGAGACATTCAGCGAGTAAATACCCGGTAAATCGATCAAGGTGATACGCTCATCGCCGCAACGCATTTGTGCGGTTTTTTTATCGACCGTGACACCGGCCCAATTACCGACTTTTTGGCTGCTACCGCTTAAGCGATTAAAAATGGTTGTCTTACCGCAATTGGGGTTGCCGATAAACGCCACACGCTTCATTCCAAGCACTCCAACAAGTCGAGCATGGCTAAATCTTGCTTGCGCAGGCTAATATCAAAACCGTGTATGGTGATATGAACAGGATCGCCTAAGGGTGCAACACGCTGCACTTCAAACACCGCACCAGGCACCACGCCCATGGCTAAAAGCTTTTGACGAAAATACGGTTTAAGGCCCTTTTTCAGCGCCATGATTTTGATTTTTTTACCGGCCACGTACTGCACGTGATAACCCCTGCGAGCGTTGTGCGAGGGCCAAGTATATACCTGAAATTGTGTCGTTGTAAATGAGAATGGTTCTCATTTGTGAGGCTTATTTTTTCACAAACTCAGCTTTGAGCTTCATCGGGCCAATGCCTGGCACCTTGCAATCGATTTCATGGTCGCCATCGACTAAGCGAATGTTTTTGACTTTGGTGCCGACTTTAATCACCAGCGAGGTGTTTTTCACTTTTAAATCTTTGATCAGCGTGATGGTATCACCATCGCTTAACACATTGCCGTTGGCGTCTTTGACAACACGTGCATCATCAGCGCTCGGCACCTGCTCAGCAGACCACTCGTGAGCACATTCAGGGCAAATCAAGAAACTGCCGTCTTGGTAAGTGAATTCAGATTGGCACTGAGGGCAAGCCGGTAATGTCATATCATTTAGTCTCCAGCGCATCAAGGTAACGCTCGGCATCAAGCGCGGCCATACAACCCGTGCCGGCTGACGTGACCGCTTGGCGATACACATGATCCATCACATCGCCGCAAGCAAACACACCTTCCACACTGGTGGCTGTGGCGTTGCCGCTTAAACCACTTTGCACTTTGATATAGCCATCGTGCATTTCTAGCTGACCGTCAAAAATATCCGTATTCGGCTTGTGACCAATGGCGATAAATACACCGGCCAAATCGATGTCTTTGGTTTCGTCGTTGTTCACATGTTTGATGCGCATGCCGGTCACACCAGTATCATCGCCCAAGACTTCATCCAAAACATGATTCCACTCGATCGTGACATTGCCTTCTTGCGAACGTTTGACCAACTTGTCGGATAAGATTTTTTCCGAACGGAATTTATCGCGACGGTGTACAACAGTGACATGCTTAGCAATGTTTGATAGATACAGCGCTTCTTCCACGGCCGTGTTACCACCGCCAATCACCGCCACATCTTTGCCTTTGTAAAAAAAACCATCACAGGTCGCACAAGCCGACACACCCTTGCCTTTAAACGCTTCTTCAGAGTCTAGGCCTAAATATTTCGCACTCGCACCTGTCGCGATGATCAGCGCATCACAGGTGTATTCGCCGTTATCACCTTTAAGCTTTAACGGCTTTTGTTTGAAGTCGACTGTGTTGATGTGATCAAAAATAATTTGTGTTTCAAAGCGTTCTGCATGCTTTTGCATGCGCTGCATGAGCTCTGGACCTTGCACCCCCTCATTATCACCGGGCCAGTTGTCAACATCGGTAGTTGTCATGAGCTGACCACCCTGCTCCATACCGGTAATCACAACCGGGTTTAAGTTCGCACGTGCGGCGTAAACGGCCGCCGTGTAACCCGCTGGGCCAGAACCTAGAATGATGAGTGTGTGGTGTTGTGTCATAGTGTTGTCCAATTCAAGTAGCCATCGTCTTGCGTAGCCTGGGTTGAAATGCGAAGCATTGAAAACCCGGGGTTAAATTTCCCCGGATTATCGCGCCTTCGGCGCTCAATCGAGGCTACATTCACAAAGACGATAACCCGGCATTTACCAGCCAGTGATCTCTTTCAAAGCATTACCCATTTCAGCCGGTGACTTCACGGTTTTCACACCCGCCGCTTCAAGCGCTGCAAACTTCTCAGCCGCAGTACCTTTACCGCCAGAAATAATCGCACCAGCATGGCCCATACGCTTACCTTCAGGCGCTGTGACACCCGCAATGTAGGCCACAACAGGCTTAGTCACATTCGCTTTAATAAAGGCTGCCGCTTCTTCTTCAGCCGAACCACCAATTTCACCGACCATGATGATGGCTTCCGTTTGTGGATCGTCTTGGAACATGGCCAAGACATCGACAAAGTTCATACCTGGGATAGGATCGCCGCCGATACCCACGCAAGTCGACTGGCCAAAGCCTAGGTCTGTGGTTTGTTTCACCGTTTCATACGTCAATGTGCCTGAGCGTGAGACGATACCGACTTTACCCGGCAAATGAATATGACCCGGCATGATACCGATTTTACATTCACCCGGCGTGATCACACCTGGACAGTTCGGGCCGATCATGCGCGCTTTCGTGTTTTTCTCGATGTAATATTTCACTTCAAGCATATCCATCGTTGGAATACCTTCGGTGATACACACAATCAACTCGATACCGGCATCAGCTGCTTCTAAGATTGAATCTTTACAAAATGGCGCTGGCACATAAATCACAGTGGCTGTCGCACCCGTGGCATCGACTGCTTCACGCACTGTGTCAAACACAGGAAGGCCTAGATGTTTTTGACCACCTTTACCGGGTGTGACACCGCCGACCATTTTCGTGCCGTAAGCAATCGCTTGTTCAGAATGAAAGGTACCGTTTTTACCGGTAAACCCCTGGCAAATCACTTTGGTGTCTTTGTTAATTAAAATACTCATTGTTTACTCTCTTCTAAAAATTTCTAGTCTTGTCATTGCAAAGCTCTCGCACTCGAAACAATCTGATTAAGATTGCCGCACTCACGCTGTTCGCTCGCAATGACGCTAAAATTATTCGCCCTTGGTGACTTTCACAATCGCTTGTGCTGCGCCGGCCAAGCTATCAGCCGGTGTTAAGTTCAAGCCGCTATTGGCCAACTTCTCAGCGCCCAGCTCTGCGTTGTTACCCTCAAGGCGCACAACCACAGGGACTTTCACTTCGACTTCTTTCACCGCTTCAATGATACCTTCGGCGATCATGTCACAACGCACGATACCACCGAAGATATTCACCAAAATACCTTTAACGTTTTCATCGGATAAAATGATTTTGAACGCCTCTGTTACGCGCTCTTTGGTCGCACCACCGCCCACGTCGAGGAAGTTTGCCGGTTGGCCGCCGTAAAGTTTGATGATATCCATGGTCGCCATGGCAAGACCCGCGCCGTTAACCATACAGCCGATATCACCATCCAACGCAATGTAGTTTAATTCCCAATCTTTCGCGCGGTTTTCACGCTCGTCTTCCTGTTCTGGATCACGCATCGCTTTTAAATCTGGGTGACGATACAAGGCATTTTCGTCGATCACCATTTTGCAATCTAGGCACGTTAAGTCACCATTGTCTTGAATGACCAATGGGTTCACTTCCAACAAGGCTAGATCTTTTTCAGCAAACAATTTGCCAAGACCCGTTAAAATGTGTGCGAACTGTTTCATTTGTTTCGCATCAAGGCCTAGCTTAAACGCCACTTCGCGGCACTGATACGGCATCACGCCAACCAAAGGATCGACGACGATTTGCAAAATTTTCTCAGGTGTTGCTTTTGCTACCTCTTCAATTTCCACACCACCTTCGGTTGATACCATAAACACCACGCGACGTGTCGCACGGTCGACCACCGCACCTAAATACAATTCTTTGGCAATGTCGCACGGCTCAGCGATAAACAATTTATTGACCGGCTGACCTTTCTCATCAGTTTGGAACGTGACCAAACGAGAACCCAACAAACGACGCGCTTCTGACTCGAGCTCGTCACGTGAGGTGACAAACTTCACACCACCGGCTTTACCACGACCGCCGGCATGCACTTGTGCCTTGACGATCCAGGCGTTACCGCCCAACGTTTGAGCAGCTTTCACCGCCTCTTCGACGTTTGATACGACAATACCTTTCGGTGCCGGTAAGCCGTAATCTGCTAATAAGGTTTTCGCTTGATATTCATGTAAATTCATGGATTGTTATCCTTTTTGAACCGTATAAGATTAGAGATGTTTCCGGCGCAAAGACTACGCCAATAGGCAGTAAAAATCAAGTGAGTAAGGTCTCTCGTGGCAAGGACATGAAAAGGCACAGGTGCGCGCTTTTTCGATTTGCGCTTGCCTTACCTCGCGCGCCCGCTTCGCCGAGCTTGTAGTCTCGGCTATGCTCATGCGCTGATTGCTCGGCAAGGGGAGGCAAGCCCAAATCCCTTTTGCACGCGACCTGTGCCAACAGTGTGCCTCTCAGGATTGATCAAAAAGGGCGCAAAAAACGGCTTTGAAAAACTTATCCAAACCTATTCTTGAACTAAGCTCGATTTTGAGGCTGCGAGACCGAATCCGGAGCCTTTCGGCCCTCCAGCCAAACAATGCTCAAAATGAGCCCAAGAATGGCCACGCCGAACAAAACCCACATGCTGACACGCAAAGCGTGAGAGTAAGAGTGCCCAAGCAAGGCGCTCACATCCGTATACAAGTGGCCCGGGAACATCGCCTTGACCTGTCTTGCGGGCAGACTGCCTTTAAGCGCATACAAAACCTTGCCGCTCAGCTCTGGGCTCATCAGACTGGGGTAATGCGACAAATCCCGGTCTAAAAAATGCGCAGCGGTTTGCTCAAAAATCGTGGAAATCACCGCTGCACCCAAACTAGAGCCAAACCAACGGATCATCATCATTTTGCCGTTAGCCAAGCCCGTTTTTTCCGGCGGCATATGGCGCATGGTCACTTTCACCAACAAGGATGTGCTAATCACAAAACCGAAAGCCATCAAAGCAAAGCCAATCGTGATATACCAATATGGGGTGCACTCGTGTACAAAGGCCAGCGACAGCGTCGAGAGTGCCATCAAAACAAAGGCCGTTATTGCGACGATTTTAGGATTGAGTTTATCGGCAATTTGGGTGAGCACATAGGCCGTAATAAAAAAGACCACTGAAAATGGCAAGAAGGCTAAGCCCGCCTCCAAAGCCGAAAAGCCATACACGCTTTGCAAATAAATACCGAAGACAAACAGCCAGGCGATCATAATAAAATAACCCAGCATAGCGATAAAACTGCCCGCAAAAAATTGGCGTACTCTAAACAAAGGGTAATCCAGTAAACTGTGCTTAATGACTGCCTCAGCAATTAAGAGCGCGATGAGCGCAACGACAAACACAGCCAACACAATCAACGCACGATGGCTTAACCATCCCCAATTATCACCTTGCGATAAATACACGGTTAAACTCATCATACTGATGACAAGCAAAACCAGGCCGATAATATCAAAATGAATCTCACTCATCGCACGTTCACGACGCTTCATGAGGAGCGACACGAAGATCATGGCAATAAACGCAATCGGCACATTGACCCAAAAGGCCATACGCCAACTAAAAAAATGAATCAACAAACCACCCATTACTGGCCCCAAACTCATGCCCAAGCCCGTACCCGCCACGATCGCAGAAGTCGGTACGCCACGTTTTTCAGGTTCATAACTTTTGGCCACCCAAGTGAGTGCGCCAATAATAATGAACGAGCCAAACGCACCCTGAAGAATACGAAAGGCGATAATCCAATAAATATTATCAGACAAGGCAATCGCCGCTGAAAAGATCGCAAACGCCAGCAAGCCGATATTGACGATTTTTTTAGCGCCAAACATATCAGCCAGCTTGCCGGCAATCACATAAAATGAGGCATTACCAATCGCGTAACCTGCCAGTAACCACTGAAGCAAGGAAATACTTACGCCCAGAGACACTGCCAAGGGCTCGATCGCCACGCCCATGATCATCAGATCCACACCGACCATCAAGGGCGGTATCACCAAAGTAAGCAAAATCCAAATAGAAACCTTTTGTTTGATTGCGTCGGCCATCGCCATTCCTTAATTCAATCATGTATCTTTCAACAGTGAGACCAAAAGATCAAGCAGAACTGCATTTGACACCGAATGGGTTTTTACCTAGAGTGAAACGATTATCAAGGAGGCCGCTATGAACAATCTTAGGGCCTTATATGGACTCGCTCCGTATTGTCAAAGAATAATTTCTCGATGATTTAAAAAATGGTAAAGATTGCGACCATATATCCGACATCTC
>PCWT01000031.1:51897-53152 GCA_002796245.1 Gammaproteobacteria bacterium CG11_big_fil_rev_8_21_14_0_20_46_22
CCAAGGCCCTAAACAGGTTTTAAAAACGCTGGTCTTACCTATTTTGTCATCACGTTGATTTTATTCCTCGCAATTCAGTGACTTGTCTTGTTAATCTCTAAAGATTATCAAATCACAGACCGTTATTAAGCCGCTCTTCGATAAGCTTCCCCATGTAATAATAATGCCATGGCAATACGTGCATTTTTATTGGCTAAAGCCACCGTGGCACGGTTCATGCCGACTTTAGCGACTAACCCCTGTATCCAACGACTTCGTTGATCGGTCTTTTTTCCTGCCCGAATGACAACAGAGCGTGCACCATGAATCAGCATTCGACGTACATATTCATCACCACGCTTGCTGATCCCTAATAGTTTTTGCGTATTACCGCTGGAATGCTGGCGTGGGACAAGGCCAACGTAAGCTGAAAAATGACGCCCATTCTTAAAGCCAGCACCATTGCCAACTAGGGCTACTATTGCCGCTGCCGTTATCGTGCCAATCCCTTCAACTTCCATCAACCGTTGACATCGCTCATCTTGTTTGACGATGGCTTTCAGCTGGGTTTCGCAAACTGTTATTTGTTGATCCAAGGACTGCCATAGCTGATATTGCTGCTCTAGCAACGCTTTCATCAAGGGACTCAGCTCATTCTCTACTTGTCGATCAAGTAGCTTAGGCAGCCGTTCTCTCAAGGCACTGAGTCCCTGCGGGACAATATAACCATATTCTGCTAATAATCCACGAAGCTGATTGACGAGTTTGGTGCGCATGGTGACATGTCCTTCCCGAACACGTAGGAGGCTTTGAATATCCTGCTGATCTATCGTTTTCGGGGTGACAAACCGCATCTGCGGACGGCTAGCCGCTTCAACAATCGCTTCTGCATCACGATAATCATTTTTATTGCCTTTGACAAAAGGCTTAACAAACTGCGGGGAAATTAATTTCACTTCATGGCCTAGCTTTTGGATTTCTCTTGCCCAATAATTAGCGCTACCGCAGGCTTCCATCGCAATACAACACGGAGACTGCTGAGCTAAATGCATTAACAAATTATCTCGACTTAAACGCCTTCTCATGATGACTTTTCCTGCTTGATTAGCACCACATAATTGAAAAACATGTTTTGCTATATCCATGCCAATTAATGTAATATTCATAATGGACTCCTTCTCTTCAGTTAAAGTTTAAGTGGTCCACCGAGACCACTTTGGCGCATTTATTATGACGCCGTTTTAAAAGAGGAGCGAGTCCATTTCATTAGTTTACA
>PCWT01000031.1:53166-56788 GCA_002796245.1 Gammaproteobacteria bacterium CG11_big_fil_rev_8_21_14_0_20_46_22
TTCATTCTTCTCGTTAAATAGGACTGGCTATTCGCCTCAAATAATAAACAACTTGGCCTCAACCCCTTCAGTTTTCGCTTGCAAAAATCAATTGTAAACAGACCATAGTCACTTGGCTATCGCGATATTCCTCGATCCCGGGGGCGCCTATACGCCAAAAAAAGGCCCTGCAACAATAGGTTTAGGGCATCGATGGTTTGCTGATAATATGGGTTTATTATTGTTTTGTACAAAGATTGGGCGATTCTAGTGCCTTGATGGGCGTTTGTACAGCCTGTTTTTCAGCTATTTACAGTCTGCGCTTGCTTGCTATAATGGCCACCCTTTGAACAATAACGATGAGAAAGCTGATGGATGCAAAAGGTATACGACGCATCGCACGCCTGGCCCGGTTGTCTATTCATGATGATGATATCCCAAGCTATGCTGAGAAAATGACGAAATTATTGGAGTTGGCTGATAAGCTGCAAGCGGTGGATGTCTCACAGTGTGAGCCCTTGTCTCACCCTTTGGAAATCACCCAGCCCTTGCGAGCTGATGAAGTCACGGAAGTGGATCAACGTGAGCTGTTTCAAACGTTAGCACCTGAGGTAGAGCGTGGATTTTACCTCGTGCCCCAAGTTATCGAGCAAGAGTGATGTCTATGCATAATGATACCCTTAAGCAATTGTCCGACAAACTGGCAAACAAAGACATCTCATCGGTTGAGCTCACACAACATTGTATCGATCGCGTGAATCGCTACGATGATAAGCTCAATACCTTTATTACACTGGATGAAGAGTTTGCGCTTGCACAAGCGAAAGCGGCGGATGCACGCATCGCCAAAGGAGAAGCGAATGCCATGACGGGTCTTCCGATTGCACAAAAAGATATTTTTTGTGCGAAGGGTATGAAGACGACCTGTGCCTCAAAAATGTTAGATAATTTTATCGCGCCTTATGATGCGACCCTGATTACGCAGTTTAATAATGCAGGCTGCGTGTTGTTTGGTAAAACGAACATGGATGAGTTTGCCATGGGCTCATCGAATGAAAACAGTTTTTATGGTGACTGCCAAAACCCTTGGGATTTGGATTGTGTGCCGGGTGGTTCTTCAGGTGGTAGTGCCTCGGCGGTTGCGGCGCGCTTGGTGCCGGCCAGTACGGGCACTGACACGGGCGGCTCGATTCGGCAGCCGGCGGCATTTTGTGGCATCACGGGCTTAAAGCCGACTTACGGTCGCGTGTCACGCTACGGCATGATTGCCTTTGCGTCGAGCCTGGATCAAGCAGGCCCCATGGCGCAAACGGCGGAAGATGCTGCGATGATGATGAATGTGATGGCAGGTTTTGACCCGAAAGACTCCACGTCGGTCAACCGCCCCGTGGAAGATTTTACGGCCAAGCTTAACCATCCGCTTAAAGGCCTCACGATTGGTTTGCCTAAAGAATATTTTGTTGAGGCTTTAAATCCGGAAATTGCACGTGTGCTGCACGAAGCCGCCAAGGTGTTGGAAAGTTTGGGTGTGACGCTTAAAGATATGAGTCTGCCGCACACAGACATGGGTATTCCTGTGTACTACGTGATTGGTCCGGCGGAATGTTCTTCGAACTTGTCGCGTTTTGATGGTGTGCGTTATGGTTACCGTTGCGAAAACCCGGTGGATTTAGATGATCTGTATTGCCGATCACGCGGTGAAGGTTTTGGTCCTGAAGTGAAGCGGCGCATCATGATGGGCACGTATGCTTTATCTTCAGGTTTTTATGATGCGTATTACACCAAAGCGCAAAAAGTTCGTCGCATGATGAAGCAGGATTTCGTCGAAGCGTTTAAAACCGTGGATTATATTTTGTGTCCATCCACGCCGAGCACGGCATTTCGTGAAGGTGAGAAATGTGACGATCCGATCAGTATGTACTTGGCTGACGTGTTTACGGTTGCAGCGAATATGGCGGGATTGCCGGCGCTGTCCATGCCAGCGGGTTTTGTCAAAGGCTTGCCTGTGGGTGCGCAGTTGATCGGTAACTATTTCGATGAAGCGGGCATGCTGAATGTTGCGCATCAATATCAACAGGCAACGGACTGGCACACAAAAATCCCGGAGATGTTTTTATGAGTTGGGAAGTGGTCATTGGTTTAGAAGTACACACGCAACTTAATACGCGCAGTAAAATATTTTCAGGCGCTTCTACGCAGTTTGGCGCAGAACCGAACACGCAAGCTTGTGCGGTGGATTTGGGGTTGCCGGGTGTCTTGCCGGTGTTAAATAAAGAGGCTTTAAATAAAGCGGTTTTGTTTGGTCTGGCCATTGGCGCCCACATCAATAAGCAGTCTGTCTTTGCACGTAAGAATTATTTCTACGCCGACCTTCCAAAAGGGTATCAAATCAGCCAGCACGATTTGCCTATCGTCGGTCAAGGTGAGTTGGTGATTACACTGTCTGATGGTGTGAAGAAAACCGTGGGCATCACGCGTGCACACTTGGAAGAGGATGCGGGTAAATCTGTTCATGAAGATTTAAACGGTAAGACGGGTGTGGATTTAAACCGCGCAGGCACGCCTTTGTTAGAAATTGTTTCAGAGCCGGATATGCGCTCTTCCGAAGAGGCGGTGGCGTATGCGAAATCGCTGCACAGCTTGGTGCGCTACATTGGTATTTGTGATGGGAACATGCAAGAAGGCTCATTTCGTATGGATGCCAATGTCTCGGTTCGCCGGCCCGGCGAGCCTTTGGGCACGCGTTGTGAAATTAAAAACTTAAATTCGTTTCGTTTTTTAGAGCAAGCTATTGAATACGAAGTGGAGCGTCAGATTGAGTTGATAGAGCAGGGCGGTGAAGTGCGCCAAGAAACCCGTTTGTTTAATGTGGAAAAGGGTGAGACACGTGCGATGCGCTCTAAAGAAGACGCGCACGATTACCGTTATTTCCCTGACCCTGATTTGGTGCCGGTGGTGATCGAAGACGATTACTTAGCAGCCATGAAGGCGAAGCTACCTGAGCTTCCTGAGGTGAAGCGTGATCGTTATATCAAGGATTACGGCTTAAGCGAATACGACGCGACGCTGGTCACGCAAGACATGGGTTTGGTGACGTATTTTGAAGCCTGCGTGAAGTCCACTCAAGCCGCACCTAAAATTGTTGCCAACTGGTTGTTGGGTGAGCTCAGTGGCGCCTTGAATAAAGCCGGATTCAGCTTCGAACAATCGCCGGTCTCACCTGAAGCCTTGGCGGGCTTGCTTGATCGAATCACTGATAACACCATTTCCGGTAAAATCGCCAAGCAAGTGTTTGAGGCGATGTGGGCTGGTGAGGGTCGTGCCGATGATATTATTGAGGCTCAGGGTTTGAGGCAGGTCACAGACACGGGTGCGATTGAGGCGATGATCGATGAGGTCTTGGCTCAAAGCGCCGCTCAAGTGGCTGACTATAAAGCCGGTAAAGACAAAATGATGGGGTATTTTGTGGGCCAAGTGATGAAGCTTTCCCAAGGTAAGGCAAACCCGCAGGCGATCAATGCCATCTTGAAGGATAAGCTGAAGTAAATGCATACACAAGCACACCGTTTCATGATCCCGTTGTTGGTGATTAATGTGATTATTGTCGTGGCGGGTGGTTTTTTGGCGCCACTGTGGGCGAGTT
>PCWT01000032.1:0-34091 GCA_002796245.1 Gammaproteobacteria bacterium CG11_big_fil_rev_8_21_14_0_20_46_22
CCACGCTTTGGATCGAGGCACCACCACTGATCGGTGATTGCGCCGGTACCGATTTGCTCGTGCGTTGTGGCGCTGTGGGCACAGCATTAATTGTGAGCGTGAACGTTGCAGGTGATGCTGACGTTTTTCCGGTGCTGTTTTTGGCATACATTTTAAACATATACGTGCCCACCGAAATGCCCGAGCTTGGAATCGTGCCCGATAAGTTCATGCCAGAGACCGTAAGGTTTTTAAACGCCGAGGTGCTAAACGCTATCGCGCTGCCGCCATTGAATGAGACGGTACTCGCCGCAGGGTCTAATACCGTATTACTCGTACCCTGTGGGTTTACAAAAGAATTCGCAAACTGCACGGTACCCAAAGGCTCACCGCCGTTTTTGCTTGCACTAGCCGGTGTGGGTGCTGTGCCTGTATAAACCGGAGGACCCGTAACATAGATACCAAGCACCACTGTGCCCTCAGCCGCACCAAGATTATTCACCGGACGCGCGGTGATTGTATAAAGACCCGAAGGCGCACTGGCTGGCACACTGCCCTGCAAGCTTAAGCCGCTCAACGACAAACTCTGGCCCAAATGAGAAGCCGCTAACGTCGTCGGTGTTTGAGGAGAGCCGTTCGTTGGTGTGTACGATACCGATAACTGTGCGGTTTTGCTCGCATCGATGCTCATCGGGTCGCTAACTGGCACCGTGTAGTAATGGCTGTAATCTAAATTGCTGCCACCGACTTTCACCGCATCGCCTGGGTTTAACGTTAAGTTACCAGGATTGGCGGTGCTATTGCGAATCGGTGGGTGGTCGGGGTTTTCAATTTTAAAGCTAAAGTTTGATATCGTTGCGTCGCCATGGAAGGTTTGCCCCGCTTCTGTATACGTAATATTTGCTGAATAATCGCCAGGCGTTACGTTCGTGCCTGCGCAACGCATATATTCTTGACCCAGTGCTGGATGAAAGTAAGAACAACTCATACCCGCAGGCGCTTGACCACCCGGCGTATTCCAATTCACATCCATGAAGTTTCCCGCTTCAAACGACGTACCCTTGAGTTGGTAGAAGAATAAAGCTGTCGTATTACCTGTGGTCTGTGTGGTATCGAGTGGAACATCCATTGAAAAACTTTGTGGGTTGCTAATAATTAAAGACTTTGGACCCGTCGGGTTCACCTTCAACCACGCCTGGACAGTACCCACCAAATCCACATTCAACACAGGTATTTGGTTATCACTGAGCTTAGTGTGCGCAGTGACATTGGCAAAACCAGGCCTCACGATAGTTTGCATGAGGCTCACGTCCACTTCTGGCAGCGCTTGCGCTTTACCTTTTAGCTTTTGTGTAGGCCATTGGCCACTGATGGTTTCGGTGGCCGCATCGTAATGTAAACTTTTCGGTAAGCCTTCTGCCGACAAGCTCAGCGCCTGTTTGCCTTGCGCCAAAGCTTGCGGCAAATAGTTAGCGATCGACACAGACACGGGTTTTTTCGGGTTTACCGGAATGGTAATCACATTGCCTGCGTTACTGGCAGCCGATTTTACATTGGGACTTGGTGTATTATTCAAACGGACAGAGCGCTCATCTTTCACTGCCAACACTTGGTTCATATACACCGCAGGTTGAGACACAAAGCTATTAAGATCACCCAAACTATCTGCCTGTGACAAGCTAAAGCTTGGCTTACCTGTCACGCCCCAGCGGAAATCAAACCCTGCGGTATATTGCGTGTCGCTATTTCCGCCGTTTCGACCGATGACGCGCTGCGTATCCAATTTCATGTCCAAGCTTGTGCCGTGCGGGCTTGGCAATAAAACTTCAAAGCCGCCGTCAATCGAGGTTTGTGTTTGATCACGCTCAAAGGATAGATTAGCCTTTAAATGATGGGTGATGATTTGGTGCGCGCTCACGCCAAAACCAAAACCCGAGCTATTGTTCGTGCTCGATTCGTAATCCATCGGGTAGCGAACGGATTGGTAATTCACTGTGGTGTCGACTGCCGTCCAACGTGTGGGCAAAAAGGTAAGACCCGCTTGCACCGAGCGTTCTTCGCCGCCTGCGATACGGCGATCGTTACGGTAAGTGAAGCCATCGTCACCGACATAATCGCGGCTGTTTAAATTTTTTGAATTCGCTTTGCTCACAAAGCCATTGACATTAAAGGCACGCAACCAACCCTGATGCAGCAAAAACTGGTACGTTAAACCCAGTGCATTTTGGCTGACCCAATCGCGACTATCACCCGAAGCAAAACTGAAATCCATTTTTTGCGCCAAATGATCTAAGGAGACTTTCAATTCTTGGCGTTTGGAGAGCATCATGCCCCAGGTACCATTAAAGCGATATTGCTTGCCACCGCCCTCAGCGATCAACGAGTAGGCTTGGCGATCGCCCAAGGTGTGCGTGAACTGGCCCTTAACGATGACGCCGTAGTCTTTGCTATACGTGGTATCGATGGATAACGGGCCTTGGTAACCAAACATGCCAGAATTAAAATTCAGCGTGCTGCTCTCGGCGTTCTCATCCGGCGAGTACATCGGGTTGTACGTACCCGTTGGGTTGGTTTTCGGGTTGTACTGATTCCCACTATCGCCAGACACAGGGGTGCTGCTTGCCGCAAAAAGTGTCAGCGGCAAGGCAACCATGGCTGTTAGGATCAATCGTTTGTTTAACATGAGTTAAGCTCGCAAAAAGCTCTCACCCTTCCTATCCCAGTTATTTATTATTTTTATTTGCCCACCGGCATTCCATGCCGACGGGCTAATCCGTTTTAAGCATACGGCACGACAAAGTTGATGCCCCAATAAGGCACCCACATAGAGCCGCTCGCGATACGAGGGTTATTGGCGCTACCAACACCCTTGCTTGTCGCATAAGGCGCCCAATCCCAATGAGTTGTACCGCCATAAAACTTGAAATATGCGCTATTTTGTCGATTAAAGAGCGCAAGACGCATCGATAACTCAACTGTTTCGCGCAATGAAATTTTTCTTTTTTTGTGTAGCGTGAATGGAACCAAAAATCCACCATCGCCAGAAAGCGCTGTATTCCAAACCTTAAAGTGCGCATCGCCATGCAAGGCCTGAACGCCAAATTTGGCGCCAAGGCTTACTTGCTTAGTGGCCTGAAAATTAAACTGATCAGCCAGCTTAAGCCCATAGTATTTTATCTGTGTTGTAGCAAATTCGACCGCATGAAACTCAGGAGGTGCTATGAATGTATAGTTAATTTGGTTGTTCGTTTGCATCTTGTATTGATGAGAAACCAGACTAAGGCTAGGATCCATGCTAAAACGTGGGTTTGCAAACACCTTATGGCCAGTCCAGGCTAGCGCTAGATCATAATTTCTTAGCTTGCCATCTGAGGTATAACTATTAAATTGTGAGTTTTCAAAGGAACCACCGTTAACGTACCCATCATTCACATCAACAGTACCACTACCATCAGCGGCTCTGTCTTGTGAATCAGTGACAAAACCATACGTTAGAGACACACTATTTTCAGATCCCATTATCGTCGGAAATACATAATTGTTTCTAAAATGTAGCCCAAAAGTGATATTGCGTTGAATCACTGTACCGAAATTATTATCAAAGGCTGCGTGTGTGCCGCTAGTCGTTGCTGTGTAAGCCCTCATTGACATCGGCTTAGAAAAGTTCTCATACTTCGCACCCGCGCCCACAAACACATGCACCCCATGCTGATACGTATCCGCAAGCATTTGATTGGCTTGTTTAGCCGAAACAAGGTGTTTAGTCGTGGATGTGTTAGTGGCATGAGCCACTGTAGGCGGTGTAGGCACACTCGCTGCAAAGGCAGTGACGACAAACACTTGCAATCCCGCAAGTGAGAGAAAAAGACGCGACAAACGCATGGCTTACCTCTATTTTTTTATAAAGCCTGTCCGTGGCGTGAAACTTTTTCGCGTCCGTTCGAAAAATATTAAGTCGTTCGTTCCGTGGCTTATTGTTATTTCGGGGTGATTCTATCTCGCTGCCCCCAGGGCTGCAAGTCCTTTTGCTCTCATTTAAACCTAAAAATTAATGAGTAAATTTTAACCGACAATTATTAAGCCAACCTTAAGGCTAATCAGGTTTTGAACAAAAAAAAAACCGAAACGCTTTTCATTTAAGATTATCTTAAGACTTGTTGTGTAATATTTTGGTAAAAATAAAAGAGGTTATAGCTATGCCAGGACGTGTATTTTTCGCTATTGCAGACCCAAAGCATCCGCTGGATGCTGGCAGGCTCCGCCAAATACTCAAAGCAGCAGGCCTTGACCCCAAAAATACCCGGCTCGTGGGTTCATCTGTAGGATTGTCCAACGGAGAAGACTTTGTTAGGCCAGTCAATGTTAACCCAGGGAGCCTAATCTTTGTTCTAGGACAGACTCAGTATCCTGTACTTCACCTACCTGCCACGTTTCCAGATTCATGGCGCAATGAAAGAGACGCGCTGCAAATACTGGAAGCTCAACTAAAAGGCTTTGAGGGGGTGGTAATGGGGCTGCTAGACGAGGGACGGGACGTTGTATTCTTCGTGCGTCAGCATTATTCTAACGGCATCCCAATCCCAGACTTAATGCTCTTAAACCCTCAAGCCTTAAACCCTCAAGCTCAAGCGGCCCGTTTTGTACCCGCCGTTTTTGGCGGGAAAGCCAACCCGCCTAGCGAGGGCTTTCCTTGGCTCGTCCTGGACATGTTTGAAAGGATGTGCGACCGGGGTATAGCATTGAATAAGCGACACAGTCAGGCGCAACTATCCCGGGAGACGGAGCAAGCTTGGCAGGCGGAGCAATACAGGCAGGCGGAGCAAGCCCGGCAGGAGCAACAAGCCTGGCAGGAGCAACTAGCCCGGCGGGAGCAACTAGCCCGGCAGCAGGAGCAAGCCCGGCAGGAGCAAGCCCGCCAGGAGCAACAAGCCCGGCAGCAACAAGCAGCCCTTCGTCACACAGGGTTTCCATACCCGCAGTCTGCAGCAAGCGCCTTACCGCCTAGTGCGCTGACTACCCCTGGTTGGCAGCCGCCGGCACCGGCCCCGCAGCAGCCTGCACGCGCCTTACCGCCTGCACCGACTACCCCTCCTCCACCGCAGTCTGCAGCAAGCGCCTCGTCGCCTAGCGCACCAGCTACCCATGATTGGCGGCCGCCGGCACCGGTCCCACTGCGCTCTGCCGCGCGCGCGGCAGCGGCGCCAGCGCCAGTACCTGTGCCCAGCGCTCCTCCACCAGCCAGTACCGCGATGCCCAGCGCTCCTCCACCAGCCAGTGCTGCGATGCCCAGCGCTGCTGCTGCCTTGCCAATTGGGCCAGGGCGCGACCATCGTCGGGTGCAGCTTGCGCCAGCAGCCAGTACCGCTGCGACATCCAACGCCCCACCACCAGCCAGTGCCGCCGCAATACCCAGCGCTCCTCTACCAGCCCGTGCCGCCGCAACATCCAGCGCTGCTGTCGACGGTCAGGTGATCTATGTGCAACTGCCTACTGATCGCCATTTAAAGATTAAAGACCTCATTAACCTAATCCGCACTCTTTTTCCCGGCCTCGACCCAGCAGCAATAGGCCTTGTATTGGCAGCCAATAATTGGCAAGCAACAGACCGAATTGACAGCCCGGTTGTCGGAAGCGGACTAGCCGTGCTCGCTCGCTCATGGCTCCAACGCAGGGGGTCTTGTATCCGGCTTCCAACCGTTTGGTATCAGAGGGTGTATGACCACCTTCTTGAAGTGTGGCAGCTCTTGCAGCATGTTCCAGAGGACCTCCCAAATGACCCTGCTGTCAGATTAGGCATACAACAGCTCTTTCGGCTACTTGGCACAGGCGGCCCGGCTATAGTGTTTGTGCGACGCTGGAACCCATCCGGCCCCTTTCCAGTGCCCTTAGTAGGGGTTAAATTCGTCCACGTCGTCGACCCAGACGGCCAAGTCAGGTGCATTCCAGCGCCTCCAGTCGAGCCTGCCATGTGGGGTGGGGCAGCACCGTTTGAACCCGAGCTCTTCCAGGAATTGGCCAATCATTACCATCGCATCCTTAGTTTCATTAGCGGGCTCAAGCACCCTTCCTCACTCGATGAGCTTACAGCCTTTGCTGAAACGATTGAAGACCAAGCAAACCGCGATGCCTTTCTTACTGGGCTTTACCAACAGCAGCAAAGTGGTCCACGTTTCGGTGTTAGCCAAAATCCTGTGAACCTTGGCATTAGCGCGCTTGAAGAACACCTGAGAACACAAGCGCCGGCACAGAATGATAAACGCGCCGCGTTAAGGCAGCAAGCAAAGCTAAAGCAGCAAGCAGCGCTGTTGCGCAAGCACGCAGGCCTATTACTCTCCGGTATTGGCAATCTTAGGGCTCAAGCTCATGGTTTACGGGCACACATTGAGTCACTTAAGGCGTCATACCAGGCACTTTCTGCGCAGCAATCTGAACAACGAACTCAAATTAAAGCGCTGATAGATGAAGCACAAGGGCAATTACGTCACTTCGAAAAGAATAGGTCAGCGCTAACACAAGCCTATCGTGACTGGTGCTCCCCGTACGAGCCCAAAGCAGAAAAACTTCGCGCTCAGCAGCCCTGGTCGATTCGCTTAGCCAGAATTGTCGAGCAAATACTGTGGACTACTCGACAATACGTCTGGCGACAGTCAGACGCCGCCTTTACTGAGGAAATAAACGCTCTTAAGGCAGAGCGCTGGCGGAGCGTTATGGCGCCGGAGGTCATAACTGCGATCTCGGATTTGTGCACGGCCCTGCCCCCCCTATCCGATAAAGACAAACTGGCTGTCTTGACCGAGCTTTTAACGTTGCTGACTGAGCTTGAAGACCGCAAGGCCACAATACCCCATGAAATTTTGTCGTTGCTGGGGGTTATTCAAGGCCATCAAGAGAACCTCGTGCAGGATGGGCAAATACAGAGCGAAGAGCTTATTTCTCGGACTAACAAGAGTTTACGTTCATCCCTAACCGACCCTGTTAGCGTCCATATGACTGAAGCGGCCAAGGCAATAAGAGCACATCAGAACATCACCATCGCTCAGATTTTATGCCACTTACTCAGTCGATACATATCCTCGCTTAGCCCCAGCAGTACGAGCCACTTGCTCGCCGCTATGCCGCCACCGTCAGCAGCAATGCTGCTACCTCCTGCACCGATGCCGCCAGCAGATTGGGCACCGATGCAAACGCTGCCAGAAACTGCGCCGCTACCGCCGCCGTCAGCAGCAATGCTGCTACCTCCTGCACCTGCGCCAGCAGCAGAGGAGGCTATTGACACTACGCCGTCAGCGCCGCCGCCATCACTGCGCCAGTAAGAGCTGCGAGCAGACTCTGCACCGCCGCGGCCATGAGCCGCGGCCGTGAGCCTTGCCAAGCGTGCGGCGAGCTTCTATACTCAGGCGCTTCGGGTATCCATTATGCTGACCTTCTTTGACCAGAGACTTTCATGCCGCGCTTTGTCCACTTACAGCTACACAGTGAATACTCGCTGCAAGACGGCATTGTCACCCTACCCAAGCTGATCGATAAGCTTAAGGCACACAAGATGCCGGCTGTGGCCTTAACGGACCACAATAATATCTTTGCCGCGGTTAAATTTTATAAAGCCTGTGTCAATGCAGGTATCAAGCCCATATTGGGTGCGGATTTAAGCATTAAGCACACAAGCGGCCACTCGCAGCTAACGGTGTTATGCCAAAACGCCAAAGGCTACCATAATCTGTGTGTGTTACTGGCCAAAGCATACCGTGAAGGCCAAGAGACCCACCATGTCTTTGTTCATGAAGCCTGGTTTGGCGCACACGCCGAAGGCTTGATCGCCATCATCCCCGCACATCACAATAACTTACACACACCGCTGCGAAAAAACGACGATGAAACACTCACCGCCAATATACGCTTTTGGCAAAGCACATTTCCCGATCGCTTATACTTAGCCCTCGTGCGCACAGGTATGCCAGGTGATGAACAGGCGCTGCACGACAGCTTAAACTTGGCCGAACGCTTTAAGCTGCCAGTGATCGCCAGCAACGCCGTGCGCTTTATCGAGCCCGATGATTTTGAAGCGCACGAAGCACGCGTGTGCATCCACCGAGGCGAAATCCTCAATAACGCCAAGCGACCCAGACTTTACAGCGACGAACAGTACTTGCGCGATGAAAATACGATGTGCGAATTATTTTCAGACATTCCAGAAGCCCTTCAAAACACAGTTGAAATCGCCAAACGCTGCAACTTTGCCTTTGAATTTGGCCAAACGTTTTTACCCGACTTCCCCACGCCTGATAACATGAGCTTGGATGACTACATCGACCAGATGTCGCACGACGGCTTAAATGAAAAGCTGCCTATCATCGCAAGCGCGACGGGAAAAACCGTGGCTGAACTGCGCCCAGAATACGAAACCCGCTTGCGCACAGAACTTGACGTCATCAAAGGCATGGGCTTTCCGGGCTACTTTTTGATTGTCGCCGACTTTATTCAATGGGCCAAAAATAATGGCATTCCCGTCGGCCCAGGCCGTGGTTCAGGCGCAGGCTCCCTGGTGGCGTATGTATTAAAAATTACCGACCTCGACCCTATTTATTATGAGCTACTGTTTGAGCGATTTCTAAACCCTGAGCGTGTATCCATGCCTGACTTCGACATAGACTTTTGCATGGAAGGTCGCGACCGCGTCATTGAGTATGTGGCACAAAAATACGGACGTGATAGCGTATCGCAAATCATCACCTTCGGTACCATGGCTGCCAAAGCCGTGGTGCGTGATGTAGGGCGCGTGTTAAACCATGGCTATGGTTTCGTTGATCGCATTGCTAAATGTATCCCCTTTGAAATTGGCATGACGCTCGATAAAGCACTCCAAGAGCCGGCGCTTAAAGAACTCTACGATCATGATGATGAGGTGCGCACCATCATTGACCTGGCTAAAAAACTTGAGGGCATCTCACGCAACGCGGGTAAACATGCCGGTGGTGTGGTGATTGCGCCAGGCCAACTCACCGACTTTACCGCCGTATATTGCGAACAAGGCTCTACGCAAATTGTCAGCCAATTTGATAAAGATGATATTGAAACGATTGGTTTAGTTAAGTTTGACTTCTTGGGCCTTCGCACACTCACCATCATTGATTGGGCGATCAAACTCATTAACGCGCGCCTTACAAAACAAAACGCAGCGCTTCTCGACATTCACCATATCCCACTGGATGACAAACCTAGCTTTAAACTTTTGCAAGCCTGCGACACCACTGCCGTCTTCCAACTTGAATCGCGCGGCATGAAGGATCTGATCAAACGCTTACAACCCGACCACTTTGAAGAGATCATCGCACTTGTTGCCCTTTTTCGCCCAGGCCCTTTGCAATCGGGCATGGTGGATGATTTTATTAACCGCAAACACGGCCGCGCGCAAGTGGTCTACGCACACCCCCTGCTTGAGCCTATATTAAAACCCACCTACGGTGTGATTTTGTATCAAGAACAAGTCATGCAGATCGCACAAGACCTTGCAGGCTACACACTGGGCGCTGCGGATATTTTACGCCGCGCTATGGGTAAGAAAAAACCTGAAGAGATGGCCAAGCAGCGTGAGATTTTTACGCAAGGCGCTGTAAACAATAAGATCGAACTTAAAACGGCCGAGTATGTTTTTGACTTGATGGAAAAATTCGCAGGCTACGGATTTAATAAATCACACTCTGCCGCTTATGCACTTATCGCCTACCAAACCGCCTATTTGAAATCGCATTACCCCGCAGAGTTTATGGCTGCTGTTTTATCTTCTGATATGGACAATACCGATAAAGTGGTGAACTTTATCAACGATTGCAAACACTTAAAAATTGATATCTTGCCGCCAGAAATAAACACTAGCGAGTATAAATTCACACCCACCGACGATGGTCACATCCGCTTTGGCCTAGGCGCGATTAAAGGTGCCGGCGAGTCAGCATTGGATGTGCTTATTCAAGAGCGCGATCAAAACGGACCGTTTAAATCTTTTTATGATCTGTGCCACCGCGTGGATTCACGCAAAGTGAATAAACGCGTGTTTGAAGCTTTGATTAAATCCGGTGCGCTTGATAACTTAGGTCCATTGCGCAGTATAATTTACGCCTCGCTGCCTGTGTTCATGCGAGCTGCTGAGCAGCACGGTAAAAACGCTGAGCAAAACCAAGAAGATTTATTTGGCGCGATGGACGATGACGCTCATCATTTAGAGCCTGAATTTGCCAAAGCCAAACCCTGGCCTGAAAAACAATTACTCAGCTATGAAAAAGAAACGCTGGGTTTTTATTTCTCGGGTCATCCCTTTGAATCCGTGCGCGAAGAGCTTGCTCACATCACCTCATCGCCCTTAAGCCGCATTGCTAGCCAGCAAGGCAAAACCGCCACCGCCGCTGGATTGATCTCAAACTTTCGCACAGTGAAAACGAAACGCGGCAACCGCATGGCAATCTTTACGCTCGATGATGGCGAGGCCACACTCGATTGCATCGCTTTTAGCGAAACGTATGAGAAACATCGCGACGCACTTCGCGCAGACAATTTGATCATCGCCACAGGCGAGGTCAGTCTAGATGAGTTTACCGAAAATTTTCGCCTTGCCGTCAAAGACATTTACACGCTACAAGCCGCGCGCACAAACTATGGCAAGCATGTGCAAATCCACTTAGACCCCAAAGGACACAAACCCGAAACAATGAATACACTTAAGCACATACTCACACAGTTTAAAGGCAAGCTGCCGGTGTATATTCATTATCAAAATGCGCAAGCCCGTACGCTCTTGCCACTTGGCGAGCAATGGACAGTGACGCCGTCCGATGAGTTTTTTGAAACCCTAAAAAATGAGCTCGGCCTTCAGGCTAACTGTGTATTTAAAGCTTAGGTAACTATTCAAAAAAATCTAATGCATCGACACCTCTCTTTGAGAAATAGTATTTTTCTTTGCGTGATGGGGATCTGAATAATTACACGCTTAGACCCTAGGCCTGTTGATGCTGAGTAAACACCGGTGATTGATAATAACAAACCGGCACACCATCTTGAGTGGTCGTACAAGTTGCGCCGCCTTCTTCGTCCACTGAGAAACGTGTGCCGCTTTTAACACCATAGAACTCTTCTGGATTACCATACACTCGCAAACCCATTTCAACATCAACCACTGGATAGTTCTGTTGATCGTAAGAGGCTGGCATACAGCCAGCTACCACATCGCTCGCTGCTAGCTGTGTCCAGGCAATTAAATTTCGCGTGCCTGCAGCATAGACATTCATATAGGTAACAGCAGGCGTCAAACCATGTTGATAAATCGTGTTTGGATTATAATAAAAACACACACTCGCTGAAAATGACACGCCACCTAGACAAAGAAAAAACAGTAAGCACAATGTTTGTTTCATCTTCTAACACTCCCTGTTCTTAATAGAGTGTAGACGGCTTTTATCCATTTTCCATCATTGACAAATAATCACCCAAAGCCAAGCGTGCCTTAATCGGCGCATACGAGCGGCGATGCAAATTTAAAACGCCGTATTGCTCAATCGCAGCCAAGTGCGCCTTAGTCGGATAGCCCTTATGCTGATTAAAGCCGTATTGCGGGAATTGCTCGTGCAGAGCGTACATTTGCCGATCACGTGTGACTTTCGCGATAATCGACGCCGCAGAAATTTCCGGGATTTTGCTATCGCCCTTGATAACCGCTTGAGCCTCACAAGCAAACTCTGGGCAGAACTTACCATCCACAAAAATTTTATTCGGCGGAATAGATAAACCTGCCACGGCGCGCTGCATGGCAATAAAGGTGGCTTGAAAAATATTGTGCGTATCGATCTCTTGCGGCGTGCATTCGCCAAAAGCATAAGCCAAAGCTTTTTCGCAAATTTCATCGAAGAGTGATTCGCGTTTTTTCTCAGAGAGTTTTTTGGAATCCATTAAACCCTGGATCGGACGATTCGGATCAAGAATCACCGCAGCGGTAACGACATTGCCGATTAAAGGACCTCGCCCGACTTCATCGACACCAGCAATAAGCATGCAGGCTACTTCGCCAAACCACGCTCAGAGCGTTTAATTGCCTCGATAAACAAAGCAATTTTCTCACACTCAGGCAACATAGTGGTTAACTGTGCTATCGCTTCTTCACTGGTGAGCCCTGAGCGAAACACCACACGATACGCGCGCTTAAGCCACAGCATATCCTCAGGCGTAAAGCCGTGACGCTTTAAACCCACGGAATTTAAACCAAAAGGTTTAGCAAAGTTGCCGGACATCATCACAAAAGGTGCGACATCCTTAGCCACCATCGAGCCGCCCGAACAAATACTGTAGCTGCCCACGTGACAGAATTGGTGCACCGCACTCAAGCCGCCCAAAATCGCATGATCATGGATTGTCACGTGGCCCGCTAACGAAACACCGTTAGCCATAATGACATGATTGCCGACAATACTGTCATGACCGACATGCACATACGCCATCAATAAATTATCGCCGCCGATTTTGGTCACACCGCCGCCTTGCGCCGTACCACGGTTAAGCGTGGTGAACTCGCGAATTTTATTGCGATCACCGATTTCCAGCCAAACTTCTTCGCCTTTGTATTTCAAATCCTGGGAAATCTCACCCACAGAAGCAAATTGGAAAATGTGATTGTCGCGGCCGATTTTTGTAGGCCCCTTAATAACGGCGTGCGATTCAACAACCGTGCCCGCACCGATTTCAACATCTGGACCAATAATCGCATACGGGCCCACTTTTACATCGCCAGCCAACTTGGCCGAAGGATCAATGATCGCGCGAGGATCAATCATTCGCCTTACCCTCTTTCACACGAATGCTCATGAGCTCAGCCGTGCAAGCAATCTCATCGTCGACTCGCGCAATAGCCTTAACTTTCCAAAGATCAGTACGGCGCTTAATCAACTCAATTTCAAGTAATAACTGGTCACCAGGCACAACCATTCGCTTGAAACGCGCTTTATCAATACCTGCAAACAAGTACGGCGCTGAATTAGCATCTTCTTTGGTGCACATAAAGGCAAAGATGGTAGCTGCTTGCGCCAAGGCTTCCAGCATCAAAACCCCCGGAAAAACCGGCTTTTGTGGAAAATGCCCTTGAAAGAAAGCTTCGTTAATCGTGACATTTTTTACGGCCAATAAGCGTTTAGCGTGTTCAAACCCTAGCACTTTATCGACGAATAAAAAGGGCGGGCGCTGTGGCAAGTGAGCCAACACGTCTTCAACAGATAAAATAGACTTCGTCATCTAATCCTCAACTTTCTTTGCAATACGATTTAGTTTACGAACAGACTCATCGAGCTTACGCAGACGCGCAACGCATTTTCGCCAGGCCGTGTTAGGCAACAAGGCTGTACCCGATGAGTAAATACCTTTTTCTTTGATATCATTAGATACCTCAGCGCGAGCCGTTAAGATCACACCATCAGTGATACTCAAGTGACCTGCAATACCCACAGCACCACCAAATAAACAGTACTTGCCAATTTTTACGCTACCCGCCACAGCAGAACAGGCCGCGATCGCTGTGTGATCGCCAATCTCTACGTTATGACCAATTTGGATCAGGTTATCGAGACGCACGCCATGACCAATGATCGTATTACCCAAAGTACCACGATCAATCGTGGTATTCGCCCCAATTTCAACATCGTCACCCACTATCACAGAACCAATTTGTGGAACTTTGTGCCAGCGGCCTTCATGCATTGCATTACCAAAACCATCGCTGCCAATCACCGCACCTTGATGCACAATCACGCGCGCACCCAGCTTCACATGATGAGCAATCACCGCGTTTGTTTTAATATGGCTACCTTCGCCGATATCTGCAGAGTCTTCAATGACAGCTCCTGCCTCAATGATAACGCCCGCCGCAAGCTTCACTTCACGGCCAATCACCACATTAGGGCCAATAAATACGGAGTTCGCAATTTCACACGCATCGCCTATAGAGGCGCTGCGGTCGATACCGGTTCGCTCGGGCTGGTACGCAAAAAGAGCGGCCAACTGGGCGTAAGCAAAATACGGATCCTTAACCACGAGACTCGCACAAGGGCAGGATGAAACATCAGCCTCACGCACAATGACAGCGGCAGCTTGAGTTTGGGAAAGCTCAGCCAAATACTTTTGATTATGAAAAAAAGAGATCGCTTGATTATCCGCTTCGCGCAATGTGGCCAAACGGGACACATCAAGTGAGGCATCACCGATCAACTTGGCTTGAATTTTCTCTGCAAGCTCCCCTAGATTCACCGCGACACCGTTTTACTGATCGAAACGTTTTTCAACGTCAGAGGTGATATCCAATGTATCTGACCAATAAATCACACCATGCGAAGGCAACACTAAGGTCAAATGTTTTTCTTTGGCCACCGCGACAACAGCGGCTTTCAGCTGACCAACGAATTTATCCATCGCTTTTTGCTCACTGTCTTGCGCACCTTGCTGGAAAGCTGATTCCATTTGGCTAATACTAGACTGCTGGGCAGCGATTTTCTTTTGCAAAGCGCTGCGTTCGCTAGCTTGCATCACGCTTTCATTTTTCTTGTAGTCGGCCATCATTTTATCAAGCGCCTTTATTGAGGCTTGAACTTGCTTTTTCTTCGCCAAAAACTTTTCATGCAAATCACTTTTTGTGTCTTGAACTTCTTTAGAATCCGAAAAAATCTTCTGCACATCCACAACACCCACTGTCGGGGCTGCAGACTGCGTTGTGGCCACAGGCGCGCTAGCCGGCACTGTTGATACATTGGCAGGAGAAGCCGTAACTGCTGCTGTGCTAGCCATAGGCGCAGCGTAAGCGCCAAGAGCCAAAGTGGTTGCTGCTAAAGTAAGAAACGCTTTTTTCATGTTGCACTCTCCTCTATTAAAACGATGTGCCAATATTAAACTGGAAAATATTTTTATTATCTTGCCTGGCCGGATTAATGGCTTTAGCAAAGCTAAACTTCAATACACCCGTAAACGGAGTCAGCCAGTCGACTTCAAGACCCGCTGAATAACGCAAACCATTACGGTCAGGGTTATCGGCTTTTTCTTGAGCCGTGGACTTCGTATCAAAGACATTACCACCATCGACAAAGGCCATGGTGCGCAAAGATTTACTGATAGGGTTCGGGAAAATGATGCCTGCACGCGCTGTCGCCAAGGTATTACCACCCAGCGCATTACCGTTGGCATCTTGCGGACCCAAAGTGTTACCTTCGTAACCCGCCACAGTGCCCATGCCACCTGCGTAGAAGTTTTTAAAGAATGGTAAGCGCTGATAAGCCCCGTAACCGCCACCATAACCAACTTCTTCACGCGTCATGAAGACCAAAGAAGCAAACAACGGCTGATAAAAGCGGAACGTATAATCGCCCGTATAGTATTCCAGGCCGCGCTTCGATGCCGGCGCTGACAAAGTGAGTCCCAGGTTGGAGTAAATACCTTTCGTTGGGAATACGCTGCGATTAAGGTTGTTAAATGTCCAGCCTGTATTAAACAAGAACTGCAAGAAAGTATCACCATGCTGATCTTTAAACTGTGTCATCACGGGTGCTGCTGAACCACTGATAATAAGGTGCAAATAATCCAGACCCACACCGGCTTGGATACTGTTATGCAAACTCATCGGGATGCTGTAATTCATCCCAAAGCCATAGTTGTTCGTGGCATAATCAGAAATGTTTTGCTTGTCTGCATCGAAACGGCTGGCGTAGAGATTAAACCCTCGACCCACACCCCAAGGCGTATAATACGGGTTGTAATAGTTTAATGAGCCACTCAGGGTTGACTGACTACGCTGTGCACTAACACTAAATTGATTACCCGTACCGTAAAAGTTCGACTGCGATAGTGAAGCATTAACCAAGAAGCCATCAAGATCCGAGTAGCCTACGCCCGCTTGGATTTCACCACCCGGGTAAGTCTGCATATTGTAATTGATATCTTCTTCATTGCGACGGCCAGGCACAGGCTTGACCTGCTCATCCACACCCTGAACGAAAGGCAATAACTGCAATTGCTGCTTCGAGTTCGCAAGCTTGGTGCTTGAAGCCTCTTCACCTTCCATTTGCGTTAAAGCGCGACGGAAAGCGTTATCATTCGTGTGAGGTGCGCCACTGAAAGTAATGCGCCGCACATAAACACGCCGACCCGGGTTAATATTAAAGGTAATAAACACGCGGTGTGTTTTTTCATCAACAGCATCCTTGGGAACGATTTCAGAACGCGCATAACCCTTGTCACCAATGGCAAAACCAATGGCTTTCTCCGCGCTAACGATCGCATCTTTAGAATACACATCGCCATCATGAATCGGCACTAAAGCCCGAAGCTGTTGGCGAGGTAAAATCAAACGACCTGCTAACTTAAAGCCTGAAAAATGATACTGCGGACCCTCTGTGATTTTCACCACAATATAAACCTGTTTGCGATCAGGGCTTAAAGAAACCTGTGAAGAGTCAATCGACATCTTCAAATAACCCTTATTCAGATAAAAGTTTTTCAACGCTTCGAGGTCAGCTTGCAACTTCTCGCTGGAATACTCATCGTCATGCGTAAACCAGCTGAATAACCCTGGTGTAGACAACTTGAACTGAGACAACACATCATGCTCGGTAAAAGCCTGGTGACCAATCACACGAATTTGTTTAATTTTAGCGACGACACCTTCAGAAATAGCAATGTTGATGGCCATACGATCGTGAGACAGGCTGTGATGCGTCACACTGACGCGCGCATTGTATTTACCATGAGAATAATACTGGCTTAGCAAAGCTGAACGAATCTGCTTCAAGGAAGTGCGGTTATACTCATAACCTTCAGCAATATTCATTTTCTGCAACACTTGCAACAACTCTTTGGTCTTGATGACCTTATTGCCGCTAATCGTGATTTTGCTAACGACCGGTAAGACTTCCACTTTAACAATGAGGGTGCCACTATCTTCAAGTAACTGAACATTCTTAAAGAAACCGGTTTTGTACAAGTCTTTAATCACTTCGTTGGACTTTTCAGGCGTTAGGTCTTCCCCCACCTTCACTGGCATATGGCTCATCGCTGTTGCCGTGGAAATTCGCCCCAAACCTTCAAAACGAATGCGTTTAATAACAAACGCCGATGCATGGCTTGTTAATACAACCAATAATACGAGACTAAGAGAGTGTGTAAATAATCGCTTCATTCTTCTACCAAAACCAAATCAACATTAATCCCAACAAAAACAACGGTGCCGCCGCTGTTAAACTATCGATGCGATCCAAGACCCCGCCGTGGCCAGGTAGCATCTTACCACTGTCTTTCACGCCACAATAGCGCTTTAGGACACTTTCAAACAAATCGCCCGCAACAGAATAAATATTGACCAGAACAACGCCCAACAGGAGCTCAAACCATTCCAGCAGGCTAATATCGGGTAAAAGTGCAATGATCACCGCAGCCAAAAGCAAAGACAATACCAAGCCACCTAAAAAACCCTCAAAGGTTTTTTTAGGGCTGACATTAGGCATGAGCGCGCGACGTCCCCAGGCACGACCGGCAAAATACGCGCCAATATCTGCCGCCCAAACAATCACAAACAACGATAAAAGCACCCAAGCACCCTGCTCAGATTCACGAATAACATTAATGGCGAGCCAACTTGGCGCCAATACGAAAAAACCGATAACCTGGCGAACAATCGCCGGCGACCAATACTGAGTGTGTTTCGGATACTTCACGATACAATACATTGCGAACAACCAAAACACGCAGGCAGCAGCCATGACCAAAAGTAAGGGCGTATACCAAACACCGAGCAAGACCAAAGCCATTAGCGCAGTATAGAGCAGCGACTGCCAAGCTTGCCCTAAGCCAGATAAGCGCGACCACTCCCAGGCCCCACAAAGAAACACAATGGCAGACAAATAAGCAAACAGCATTGTTGACGCAAAAAAAACCGCCGCTAACGCAGCGAAAGCCATAATAAGGCCTGTGATGACACGTTGTTTAAGCATGATCCATGTCCTTTGAGCACGTTAAGCCGAAACGTCGATCACGACCCGAGAAAGTACTGAGCGCATGCATAAAGTCTTCGGGGGTAAAGTCCGGCCAAAGTTTTTCGCTAAAATACAGCTCGGTGTAAGCCGCTTGCCATAAGAAAAAATTACTGATGCGCTGCTCACCACTGGTGCGAATCAACAAGTCGGGGTCACCAATTTCAGAAGTACTTAAGCAAGCAGCAAGGTCTTCCGAACGAATCACATCCACGTCGAGCTCACCGGCCTTGACCTTACGGCATAAACTGCGCGTCGCGTTCAAAATATCCCAACGACCGCCGTAGTTAACAGCAACCACAAAATTCAAACCGGTATTGTTTTCAGTTAAAGACTCAACCTCAGCCACTTTAACTTGCAATTTTTCAGGGAAAGCGGCCAAATCGCCGATAAAACGTAAGCGAACATTGTTTTTACAAAGGGATTCAGCCTCACTTTCCAAGGCCATTAAAAACAAAGCCATCAAGGCTTGAACTTCTTCGTCGGGGCGCGACCAATTTTCGGTGCTGAAAGCAAAAACACTTAAGGCAGAAATACCAAGCTCAGCCGATTTTTCGACGATCGCACGAATTGCGTAGTAGCCCGCTTCATGCCCTTCGCTGCGTGACTCGCCTCTCGCCTCAGCCCAGCGACCGTTGCCATCCATTACGATCGCGACATGGCGAGGCATATTTTTTGCAGGCATTTTACCCCCTAAATCGCCATCACGTCTTTTTCTTTGGCTTCCAGTTCTTTTTCAACCGCAGCGACATATTTGTCGGTGAGCTTTTGAATCTCCTCGCCGGCACGTCGCTCATCATCTTCGCTAATCGCTTTTTCTTTTTCTAAATCTTTCAAATCACCCAGCGCATCTCGACGTACATTACGAATCGCTACACGGGCTTTTTCAGCTTCTGCGCGCAAAACCTTGATCAATTCTTTTCGACGATCTTCGGTTAAAGCCGGCAAAGGCACACGAATGATTTGCCCCACCGTAGCAGGATTAAGCCCAAGATCTGATGTCATAATCGCTTTTTCCACAACAGCGACCATGTTTTTTTCCCAAGGCGTCACGGTTAATGTGCGCGCATCGGAAACGGTGACGTTGGCCACTTGGCTCACCGGCACGTCTGAGCCGTAATAATCCACACGGATATGTTCTAGCAAACTTGGGTGCGCGCGGCCTGTGCGAAGCTTTGCAAGCTCTGCATGTAAATTGTCGACACATTTTTGCATACGTGTTTCTGTATCTTTACGAACATCGTTAATCATGGTTTTCCCCTTGAATCATGGTACCCAAAGATTGCTCAGACACCGCATCGAGCAAGGCCTCTGGCGCATTAAAATCAAACACATAAATTGGCATAGCATGCTGCTCACACAAACAAAATGCGGCCATATCCATTACCTGTAAGCGATCGCGAATCACACGTTGATAATCGAGCTTTTTAAATTTCTTAGCGGTTTTCACCTGGCGCGGATCTGCATCGTAAACGCCATCGACGGTGCTCGCCTTCAACAAAATATCCGCTTCAATTTCAATCGCGCGCTGTGCTGCAGCAGTGTCGGTCGTAAAGAGCGTTTCGCCCGTACCACCACACAGAATAAGTGCCTTGCCTTCAGATAAACTTTTCACTGCTTTATCACGACGATAATCCGGAACAAAACCTGGCATATTGATCGACGATAAAATATCAGCCGGTATACCAGACTGCGCGAATAAATCGCGCAAGGCCAAACCATTGACCACAGTAAATAACATACCCATTTGATCGGCACTGTGCTGATGCACACCGTCTTTTTGAAGGTCGCGGCCACGCGACCAATTTCCACCGCCAATAACGATGGCTACCTGAACATTCGCCTTGAGCAAGGCTTGAATATCTGCCGCCAAACGCGAAAACGTTTGGCGGCAGATAGGATCGTCCTGTCCTTGCAAGGCTTCGCCGCTGAGCTTTAACAACACACGTTGATATCTTGAGTTCAGCCTTGCTGGCATGACTATTTTCCTTGTGCTTGCGCCTTCACTTCCTCAGCGAAATCCACAACTTCTTTTTCAATTCCTTCACCCACTTCAAAACGCACGAAACGATGCACTTCAGCGCCTTTTGATTGCAGCAATTGTGCCACAGTTTGATCTGGGTTTTTGACGAAAGCCTGGCCGTGAAGGCTGATTTCGTTTAAGAATTTTTTAATACGGCCACCCACCATTTTTTCAATGATGTCATCAGCCTTGCCGCTTTCACGCGCTTGGGCAATAAAAATTTCTTTCTCTTTTTCAATCATGTCTTCAGCAACATCTTCCGGCTTGATCACATCAGGACGAGTCGCTGCTACATGCATCGCAATATCACGCGCCAAGTCACCATCATCGTTGCTCAAAGACGCTAAAACACCGATGCGCGAACCATGAAGGTAATCGCCCAACACGCCCGTACTTTCAACGTAAGCCACACGGCGAACTTGAATGTTTTCACCGATCTTAGCGACAAGTTCAGCGCGCACGGTTTCAGCGGTTTTATCATTGCCCATATCTGTATTAAGCAAAGCTTCAATATCACTCAGTTTATGGGCGAGCGCCAAATCTGCCAGGTCTTGTGCAAACTTAACAAACGCATTTTCACGCGCCACAAAGTCAGTTTCGCTGTTCACTTCAACAATACTTGCCGCTTTCTTATCCGCTGACAAACTGGTGGCAATGATGCCCTCAGCCGCCACGCGACCGGCTTTTTTCGCAGCTTTTGCAAGACCTGATTTGCGCATTTCTTCAATAGCGGCTTCTAAGTCACCATTGGTTTGAGTTAAGGCTTTCTTGCACTCCATCATGCCAGCGCCTGTGCGCTCGCGAAGCTCTTTGACCATTTGAGCTGTAATTGCCATGTGATTATCCTCTCTTATGCGTCAGTTTGATCATTAGTTTCTTCTTCAACGATATCCGCTTTCGCAGGTGCTGTCGTTTGTGTGCTCGCAGCCGCAATCACTTCATCAGCCGCCGCTCGCATGTACAAACGAATAGCGCGTGAAGAGTCATCGTTACCTGGGATTGCGTAATCAACGCCGGTGCTCAAGTGGTTTGTATCAACGATACCAATCACAGGAATGCCTAGCTTGTTAGCTTCTGCGATCGCGATGCGCTCGTAACCGACATCGATGACAAACAAAGCCTCAGGCAAGCCACCCATATCTTGGATACCGCCCAAGCTTTTTGTGAGCTTTTCTTTTTCGCGCTCTAAATTCAAAATTTCTTTTTTCGTCGAGCGACCAAAATCCCCTTTCTCAAACTGTGTTTGAAGGGTTTTTAAACGCTTGATGGAATGACGAACCGTTTTGTAGTTCGTTAACATGCCGCCTAACCAACGGTGGTCAACATACGGCATACCACAACGCTCAGCTTCTTCTTTAACAATAGCGCGAGCAGCGTATTTTGTGCCAACGAACAAGACTTTACCTCGGTTTTGAGCAATACGACCAATAACATTCATTGCGTCATGAAACTTAGGCAAGGTTTTTTCAAGGTTAATGATATGAATACCATTGCGGGCACCGAAAATGAAATCGGCATTTTTGGGTTGCCAGTAGCGCACTTTATGACCAAAGTGAACGCCAGCTTGCAACATATCTTTCATCGTGACTTGTGACATACAAGTATCTCCAATTTGGGTTTATCCTCACTGAACCACCATCTCCAACTGTTTTCACAGCACCCGGCGATCGCTTGTTGTCCAGTGTTCGAGTTTTGAGGCGACTTTATATCATACTCGACCCTCATCGTAAACCCATTAAAAGCTTCGCCACCCCTTTCTGCTTAAAATGGGCGAACAAGCCAAGAGCGCCCCGAAAGCACACGGCCCGAAGCAAGGCGTATATGAAAAGATGAAATTCGCACAAAATACCCCCCACAATATCGGTGAGCAGTAACAAATCTCAACACAAGGTTTGTGTAAAAAGATGAGATTCGCAGAAAACAACTCCCCGCAATATCGGCGGGCAACAAGACACCTCATGTTAGGCTTGTGTGAAAAGATGAGATTCGCCCCCCCCCACAATATCGGTGAGCAGTAACGCGGCAACGTTGAGCGAAAAAGCGGAGTTTACCTAAACGTAAATGAGCATTTTGAGCGAAACGTTAACAAAGTTAATGCCGCCGATATTGTGGGGAGAATAAAAAAAGCCGCGGAATCCGCGGCTTTCTAGATACACTCCGTATCGTCTTGCGATTACATCGCGAAACGGTAAAGAACGTCCAAGCTGACCAAATCTTGCAACGGGTTGTTGCTGTTTGTGATGCTTGTTTGATTGAAGCGAGTGTACTTAACACGTACGCCAAAATCTTGGATGTTGAACTGAACACCACCACCGTACACAAGGGCCATACCAGAGTATTCACCCAATGGCGCGTAAGTGTTAGTAGTACCAGTAATTTTTTGGTGAGCCCAAGCCACACCACCGAACGCAAATGGGCTGAACCATGCGTTAACTGGCAAGTAAGCGTTCATCACACCGTGCAAGTTCCAACGGCTTTTCACGTTAGCAACCGCGCCAGTGCTGTCTTTGTATTTGTTTTGACCAACAGCGTCCAAGCCAGCTTCAACACCCATGTATTTGTTAACATGGTAACCCACGAAGACGTTACCGCCGAAGCCGCGTTTGTCTAACTTAGCGCCAGTGTCATTGTTTTTCAAAGTACCTTGTGGAGAATAGTCAAGACCCACACCGACATACATGTTGTGAGCAGCAGAGTTCATGACAGGAGCAGCGCCAGCAACAGCTACAGAAGCAGCAGCAGCCAAAGCAGCAGCGATTACAGTTTGTTTCAACATATTCGTTTCCTCTTTATATGTTACCAATCCACGTCCGCCAAAAAATGACGAACGGAACCATAATAGACTGAAAGATAACAAAAAGCCAACAGTTGAGTGAAAAAAACGTGAAAAATCGTTACGTTCTGTTACAGAACGCCGTTGGGCAGATAATTTTTGAACAAAAAAGGGGCTAAAAACACCCCTTCTATTAGGGCCTGTTTACAATTCATTTTTGCAAGCGAAAACTGAGGGAGTTGAGACCAAATTGTTTATTATTCGAGGCGAATAGCCAGTCCTATTTAACGAGAAGAATGAACAATTTGGACCAACTCTACTCAGTTTTCGCTTGCAAAAATGAATTGTAAACAGGCCCTACTATACGCCCAATATTACAACTGGCTGGCCACAAAATCCCAGTTTACCAAGGCCCAGAACGTTTCAATGTATTGAGGTCGAGCATTGCGATAATCAATATAATAAGCATGCTCCCAGACATCGCAAGTCATCACAGGCGTCAAGCCATCTGTCATCGGATTGCCCGCGTTACTTGTTGAAACAATACTGAGCACGCCTTTAGCATCTTTAACCAACCACGCCCAACCCGAACCAAACGTGGTCGCCGCGCATTGACTAAAGGCCTCTTTAAATTTCGCAAAACTGCCAAAATCACGCTCAATCGTTGCCAGCAAATCCCCTGATGGCTCGCCGCCGCCATTAGGGCTCATGCAATGCCAGTAAAACGTGTGATTCCAGACCTGGGCTGCGTTATTAAAGATTCCGCCGGTTTGAGTTTTCACCAGCTCCTCAAGCGACTTACCGGCCAAGCCAGAGCCCTCGGTTAATTTGTTTAAATTCGTGACGTAAGCTTGATGATGCTTACCATAATGATATTCCAAGGTTTCTTTTGAAATGTGTGGCGCTAACGCGTCCATCGCGTAAGGAAGCGAAGGTAATTCAAATGCCATGATAATGCTCTCCCGTAGGTCATTGCGGACTTAAGTGTACGAGCGGATGGCATAAAAAGCAAACAGCCCGCAAAGCGGGCTGTTTTCATCTAAGGCCAATCTGACTTATCCAAAATGGTAGGCCACACCGCCTGTGACAAAGTTCAACTTGCCGCCCACATTTTGATAGCCGGCCTCAAGGGTCACATGGCGATTCAAAGCGTAATCCATACCTGCACCACCTGAGATATTCCACTGATGCAAGTCATAACCAAAGAAGTCGACATTGCTCAAAGCAGGACCTGCTTTGACGTAGAAAGCCACTGGGCCATTATTCACAGGCATAATCAATTTCGCGTCCAATGTGGTAAACGACACCATATCCAAGGTTGCCATGGGAATCGTCACGCTGCTTTCGATCGCAAAGTGCTCGTTAAACTGGTAGCCCAGATTACCCATTAGCGCACCGTCTGCACCGCCATAACCAAAGGTCACGCCACCTTGGCCGCCGGCATAGAAACCTGAATGATACAGGCTCTGGCCAGCGGCACTGGGGTCTTGTTGTTGTATTGGGCTGGCAGCGTAGGCTGCACTGCTAGCAACTAAGGCGATAAGCCCGACTGTCATTATTGTTTTATTCATGGATAGCTCTCCTCTCGTTCAATCCGCGTGCAGTCTAGCTCCGGGCATGATATTATTGAAACGAATGTTTTTTATAGTTATTATTGATTTTATGAATATCTCTAGAATAAACCTCAACCTGATTGTCGTACTGCACGTGTTACTGGAAACCTGCAACACCACACGTGCTGCCGAGCAATTATTCCTAACACAATCCAGCATCAGCAGCGCATTGAAACAGTTGCGCGAGCTCTTCAATGACCCGCTGTTTGTTCGTCAATCAAAAGGCCTATCACCCACACCCAGGGCACTGGCATTAAAACCCGATGTCGACACAGTGATTCAACAAATCAATCATTTATTTTCAAACAAAGAGTTCGACCCCGCGCACGATGAAACAATATTCACGATTGCGATGTCAGATTTTTGTGAGGCGATTTTATTGCAACGTTTACAGCACCACTTAAGCGAGTACGCGCCCTTTTGCAAACTCATCATTAAACCGGTTGGCACATTGGATTTTCTTAACGGCCCAACACCGCTTGAAGCCGATGCGTATCTCGGCGTATTCACGCGCCTTCCTTGCCATTATGAATCGGAGATTATTCTCAGCGACAAAGCCGTCTGCTTAGCCGACAAAAACCACCCCTTAATGAAAAAACGTGGCGAGCTCACGGCAAAAAATTACTTCAGCGCGAAACACATTGCCGTCTATTACGGCGAAGACCCACTGCAAAATACGATTGATGCCCTACTGCAAAAACAGGGACAGCAACGCGAAGTTAGTACGTTTGCACCCCATGCCTTAGCCGCAGCACACGCCCTAATGAGCTCAGATTATTTGCTCACCGTGCCGCAAAGCCTAGCGGGCGCACTTAGCCAAACACTGCCATTAAAAAGCAAGCCGCTGGATTTTTTTACCGTGGAAGGTGCGCTGCATCAAGTGTGGCACACACGCTTTAGCCAGGACCCTGCGAACGTATGGCTGCGCAGCTTAATCAAAGACTTATTAAAAAAGGGGCCAAAGCCCCTTTAAAATGAGTGGTTAATAGCCGGTCGAGACATCCTGCCCGACCGAACCATTAGTTGTCATCATCCCAACTCAAGGTGCCACCGGTTTGATATTCGGTGACACGCGTTTCAAAGAAGTTTTTTTCCTTCTTCAAATCCATAATTTCGCTCATCCACGGAAATGGATTTTCCGTTGATGGGTATTGTTTGGCTAAGCCAATTTGAGCAAAACGACGGTTTGCAATGTACTGCAAATAGTCTTTAAACATTTCAACGTTGTAACCCAAAATACCCCGCGGCATCGTGTCCACTGCGTATTGATATTCAAGATCCACACCGTCTTTGATCATTTCGATGATTTCTTGCTGGAAGGCTTCTGTCCAAACATCAGGGTTTTCGATTTTAATTTGGTTAATCACATCGATACCAAAGTTCATGTGCATCGACTCATCACGCAAAATGTATTGGAACTGCTCTGCGGTACCGACCATTTTATTGCGGCGCCCCATCGACAAAATTTGCGTAAAGCCCACGTAGAAGAAAATACCTTCGAAAACAACGTAGAACGCGATCAAATCACGTAACAAACGCTGGTTAGCTTCAACCGTACCTGTGTGGAATGTCGGATCACCCAAGCTTCGCGTGTAAGGAATCGCCCACTGCGCTTTTTTGGCGACCGATGGCAATTCACGGTACATATTAAAAACTTCAGCTTCGTCCAAGCCCAAGCTTTCAATCACGTACTGATACGCGTGCGTGTGCAAAGCCTCTTCAAACGCCTGGCGCAACAAGTATTGGCGGCATTCCGGATTAGTGATATGACGATACACCGCCAACACCAAGTTATTCGCCACCAAAGAGTCGGCCGTTGAGAAAAAACCCAAATTGCGCTTAATGATCATGCGCTCATCTTCGGTCAAACCATTCGGGTCTTTCCAAAGGGCCACGTCAGCCGTCATATTCACTTCTTGCGGCATCCAGTGGTTTGCACACGCATCTAAATACTTTTGCCAAGCCCACTCGTATTTAAACGGAACCAATTGGTTTAAATCCGCATGGCAATTAATGATACGTTTATCATCAACACGAATACGATCCGCACCCATCTCGATTTCTTCAAGCCCTGTAGCACCAGCAGCCAGGCTTGACTCACCTTCACCGCTGCCGCCTTCGTCATCATCTTCTGCTTTTTCTTGCAGAGGCGCCGCTTTTACTGCAGCCGGCGTAGGCTCTGCTTTGGGCGCCACAGGCTCAGGCGCCAAAGCAATATCCTCATCATCCCAAGTTGGTAAATTAGCCATACTGTTTTCTCCTATATTCCATTAATCGTTATTACTGACATGCTTCACAATCGGGGTTGTCTATTGAGCAAGCCTTTGGTGCAGCACTACCAACCACATCCACAGCGTTAAGCTTACCGCGGTCAAGTGTCGCTTTCTCAGCACTGGTCGCACCTAAGCTTCGCAAGTAATACGTAGTTTTCAAGCCTGACAACCAAGCCATTTTATAGACGGTATCGAGCTTCTTGCCGGAAGGCTGTGCGATGTATAGGTTAAGCGACTGCGCCTGATCGATCCACTTCTGGCGACGACTACCCGCTTCCACCAACCAACGTGGCTCCAATTCAAACGCCGTTTTATACAAGGCTTTCAACTCTGCCGGCACACGCTCGATCGCTTGCACACTGCCATCGTAGTATTTCAAGTCATTGACCATGACGTTATCCCACAAGCCGCGATCTTTTAAGTCACGCACCAAGTAAGGGTTTACCACGGTAAACTCACCCGACATATTCGACTTCACGTACAAGTTTTGATAGGTCGGCTCAATCGACTGCGACACACCACAAATATTGGAGATCGTCGCTGTTGGCGCAATGGCCATACAGTTCGAGTTACGCATACCTTGCTTTTTCACTTTTTCACGCAAAGTATCCCAATCTAAGGTTTGGCTCGTATCTTGTTGCAAATAATCGCCGCGTGATGCTTTCAACAATTGGATCGAGTCAATCGGCAATACCCCCTGGCTCCACAAAGAACCCTGGAAGCTTTCATACGCACCGCGCTCTTTAGCCAGCTCGCTAGAACCATCAATCGCATAATACGCCACATTTTCCATGGTGCGATCCGCAAACTCGACCGCTTCTCTTGAACCATACGGTAAACGCAGCTTGTACAAGCAATCTTGGAACCCCATGATACCCATGCCCACCGGGCGGTGTCTCATATTCGATTTTTTCGCTTGCGGAATCGAGTAATAGTTAATATCGATCACGTTATCCAACATACGAATCGCAGTTTTGATGGTTTTACGCAGCTTCGCGATATCCAAACCTTTTTCCGTGACGTGCTGCGGCAAATTGATACTGCCCAAGTTACACACCGCCACTTCATCAGCCGAAGTGTTCAATGTGATCTCTGTGCACAAATTGGAGCTGTGGACCACACCTGCGTGTTGTTGCGGCGAACGCAAATTACACGGGTCTTTAAACGTGACCCAGGGGTGGCCTGTTTCAAACAACATGCCTAACATCTTGCGCCATAACTTAGTCGCATCCACTTTCTTGAAGTTTTTGATTTCACCTTTTGCGGCTTTTTCTTCGTAAGCCACATACGCTTTTTCAAACGCTTCACCGTAAAGATCATGAAGATCAGGCGTTTCACACGGGGTGAACAAGGTCCACTCTTTTTCCTCGCAAACACGCTTCATGAACAAATCAGGCACCCAGTTGGCCGTATTCATATCGTGCGTACGACGACGATCATCGCCGGTGTTTTTACGCAAATCCAAAAACTCTTCCACATCGATGTGCCACGTTTCCAAGTAAGCACACACCGCACCTTTGCGTTTACCGCCTTGGTTAACCGCAACAGCCGTGTCGTTGGCCACCTTTAAGAATGGCACCACACCTTGCGACTTACCGTTCGTGCCCTTGATACGCGAACCCATACCACGCACTGGCGTCCAGTCATTACCTAAACCGCCCGCAAACTTCGACAACAAGGCATTGTCTTTAATCGCGCTATAAATGCCGTCCAAGTCATCTGGCACTGTCGTTAAAAAGCAGCTTGATAACTGTGAGCGCAAAGTACCTGAATTGAACAGGGTTGGCGTGGAACACATGTAGTCAAAGCTTGAAATCAATTCATAAAACTCGATCGCACGCGCTTCTTTATCCGTTTCGCGAATGGCCAGCCCCATGGCCACACGCATGAAAAACGCTTGCGGCAATTCAAAGCGGACTTCGTTAGAGTGCAAGAAATAGCGATCGTACAAGGTTTGCAAACCTAAGTAAGTAAACTGACGATCCCGTTCAGGTTTTAAGGCCGCAGTGATTTTATCCAAATCAAACGCTTTAAGCTCGGGCGAGATGCGCTCAAGCTCGACACCACGATCAAGATAGGCTTTAAAGTAAACGCCGTACAAACCCTTCATTTCGTCAAAAGTCGCATAGCTGCCTAAACCGATAAACGACAGTGCTTCACCGCGCAAATCATCCATCAACAAACGTGCCGTGACATAGGTATAGTTCGGCTCGTTTTCAATCATCGTACGCGCTGTCATGATGGCCGCTTTACTCACATCACGCAGACGCACACCGTCAAATAAATTACGCTTGGTCTCAGCGATCACTTTCTCTGCGTCAACCAACTCTAAACCTTGACACGCATCTTGAATCACGTGGCGAAGACGCTTTTCATCCAAAGGTTTACGCGAGCCATCATCCAAGGTGACATGCATCAGCGGTTCAGCCGCTTGTTGCATTGCTGCCTGTTGCGCTTTTTCCGCTTCCAAGCGCTCTTTGCGACGGGCTTCACGGTAAAGAATATACGCACGAGCCACTTCGTGCTCGCCAGCCGCCATCAAATATTTTTCCACCAAGTCTTGGATGGTTTCGATGTAAATTGTGTTTTCCACTGGCAAGCGACGATTGCGGATATCGTGCACGATTTCAGCACTCAAGGTTTTAATCTTGTCGTGGATACTGCTAGACAGCGCCGCGCTATTACCATGGACCGCCAAAAAGGCTTTAGTCATGGCCACGGTGATTTTGTTGGCTTCAAAAGGCGTGACCTTATTGTTGCGGCGAATGACACGCAAGACTTCGGTTTGAGCCGGGTTATTGGGTGTTGATCCGCCTTCCTTGACCGCTTCAAGCACCGCTGAGATATTCGTTTGAGAACCTGTGGACATTTTTCCTCCTTTCACACAAGATAGGGCCGCTTTTCGCGCCAAAACACAATATATTGGGTTTACCCTTAAGACAAAACACAAGATAGACCGTTTTTTGAAAACTCGCAAGAGGATAAGCCTGGGGAAATTCTGTGGATAAGGTGTGTATTCTTTGTGTGAAAAGGCGTTTTTTGAGTAAAATCAAGCGCTTGAAAAAAGCCTCGCCTTCTGTAAAAAATTGTCGGCTTTAGCTTACTTACCGAGGTCCCTCTGGCGCTGATATTGCCCGAGTTGCCGACGAATCCAGCGCCGTGTAGATCTCAAAAAATCTTAAGATGCAAGCAAGCCAACTCGTATCCTTAGAGCTTATCGCCCACAATTTCTCCATCATCTGATCATCCACTACTACACACGGCCCCGGCCCCTCGCTCGTTCTTATGGTTTTTAACGCCCTGCTGCACTGAATATTGCTCCGCTTACTGGCCAAGAAAGCCAGCAGTACCGTACTCTTGAATAAAAACGGCCTGCTTATGGGTTTCAGCTGCCCCACAGCGCAAACAGCCTTTTTAAAAAAAGACGAAGAGTTGGCGTGCAAGCCAAAACAGGTCTGCTCAAAGACCTCGACCCCAAGACCTGAAAAAAAGACAGCAAGAAAGCTCGTAAGCGCATCTTAAGGGCGATGAAGAAATTGAGTCTTTGCATTGCCAAACATGCGGCACGCTATCGTGATTTGCTGAATAAAGAATAGAAAAAAACCACGTGGAGTCTAGCGCAGAAAACCCAAGTCATTCATCGCATCGAGGTTATTTTAGAACAATTACCCAACGCCATAGCACAAGCGCATGAGCGCATCATTGGCGAGAGACAAGTTCACTCAACGAAGAAAATACTCAGCCTTTACGACAAAGATGCCCAGGTGATTGTTCGTGGTAAATCAGGTAACGAAGTCGAGTTTGGCCAAGGCTTAGTGCTGACTGAGCAAAGGCTACAGCAGAAAGCCGCATAGTTTCTTTTTACCTTCCTTACATTGAGATGAGATGCGCATTCTCAGGAAAATAATCGTCTCGAGAGTGCTGCCATTTGAAAAATTCGAGCTAATTTTATAACTTATCGCGCTTTTCGCTGTTTTTTATATTTCAATTTTTATTTGTCTAGAAAAGATGCGGCGCTATTTTCAAAAATAGAGGGAAATGGGATAGGCTCTAGTTACTAAGAAAGATCAAGAAGCAAATTTGTTAGCCTTGGTGTTATACTGGAGGGCGCCATTGAAACCAGAACCATAGGAATCTTAAATCCTGACAATTGATCATAATCAAAAACTAATTTTGCGCCATAGCTATGGCCCATGATAGCGACAACTTCAGAAGATAAGTATGTTTTCAGCGAGGTATAAACATCTCCCAGATCAATTAAATTATCCCCATGGGTTACCGCCTCATCAGTCATTTTTGACCTACCACACCCTCTCTGGTCATAAACAACTATATTGTATTTAAGCTTGCTGAAAATATGTTCATGGCCAATAAGATGCTCTATCAAAGCGCCATTCAAACCAGGCCCGCCATGAACAAAAATCACGCAAGGTAATTTCGGTGACTTTGTTAATAGCGAAATATATAGATGTGGATGTTTTACAATTTTTTTTGTGTACTCAGGCAAAAGAATATCCCCTTTTTTTTCGCATAAACCCCAGCTCAACTAGAGAAAACTTTTAGTGCTTCAGATAAACAACTTCAACTCCAGGAGACAATGTATTGAAACACACCGCCCTTAAAAAACTCCCTATCTAAAGCCTATACTATGCGGCGTCATTTAATTTAGTAAAATCAATTTTTTTAACTTTTGGTTGTTTCGTTACCCAAAGATCGTACTGCGCCTGCATTGCAAGCCAGCTTTCAGCACTTCTACCTATCGTTTCTGACAGGCGGAGAGCCATTTCAGGTGTTACACTCGATTCGCCATTAATAAGGCGATTGATCGTTGAAGGTGAAACCTTTAGGTGTGAAGCTAAATATCGTACGCTCAAGCCGTAAGGAGCCAAGTAGGTTTCTTTAATAAATTCTCCCGGGTGTGGCGGGTTATACATATTCATTAGTGATAGTCCTCATAGTCTAGTAAAAATACATCACCGTTAATAAACTCAAAAGTTAATCGCCAGTTTTTATTAACCCGGATTGACCAACGACCCTTATCTTGGCCTTTTAATGAATGCAGGTGGTATCCTGGTATATCAATGTCTTCAATTACTTCAGCAGTATGCAAAGCAGCTAGCTGCATACGCAAGCGTTTAGCATGAGTAGACTGTATACCGTTTGTTTTTCCTGCCTCAAAAAACAAGCGCAATCCTTTGTGTTTAACACTTTTTATCATGCTTAATTGTAGCGCAATGCGCAACACGGGTCAAGACCGATGGCCGAATTAATTCTGGCGCCCCCTGATTAATAATACTGTTGAACTGTTTTTAATCTTTAATTGCTCATTACACAAGCGGCATGATGCGCCTACATTGCAAATCAATTTTTAAGGCTCATACGTGGTTGGCGCAATCACAATATCAGGAATGCAAACCGATTGCGGTTGCTCATAGAGCCATAATACAGCGTTAACGACATCCTCAATCTCAATGATTTGATCGCCTTTTAAATTAGCCGTCATAAGCATTGGCGTTCTGATTTTCGCTGGCGCCACATTACACACTCGAATTTTATAGCTAGCGTTTGCCATACGAAGCGATTCCGTTAAGCTTTTTACGGCTGCTTTGGTCGCCGCATAGGTCGCCAATTGTGGTCTTGAACTTCGATCCGCCACAGAACTCATATTGATAATAGTGCCCCGCCCTCTTTTACGCATACCCGGCAAAACCGCTTCGCAGCCATTGATCACGCCTTGAAGATTAACCTGAACTGTTTTCTCATGAGCATCATGTGACTGTTCACTGAACTCACCGCCTTCTGCAAAACCGGCATTGTTAATAAGACAATCCACTGGCCCAAATTCTTCTTCTGCTAGAGCAATGGCTTTTTTAAACGCGTCAATATCCGTAACATCGGTTTTAATACACCGTGTATTGGGTAGATTGAGCGCCTCCATCGCTGCCACATTGCGTGCCAATAAAGCCAACGGATACCCTGCATTTGAAAATGCTTTTGCCAGACCCAAGCCAATGCCAGAGCTCGCGCCTGTAATTACCACTAACGATTTTTCTTGTTTCATCATACTGATGCCCTCGTGCTTTTTTAACCATACTAGTTCGATCGAGATTTACAAAACTTCTATCTAAAAAATATCGAAAAAACCCTCACAGTTTCAGAAGGGGATTTTACTTTAATTTTTTAGATTCTCTGGCCGCCAGCCTCTGTTACGGTTAAACCAGCACCATCAATCAAAGCATCTTTGACAATAATACCTGGATGCAAGGGTTTATAGGCCATATCAACAAGCAACTGCTATATTAAGATGCAAGCCTAACGCCTTAAAAATAGAACTCAACGTATCAAGCCGAGGATTGCCCTTGCCAGACAAAAGGTAATAAAGGTGCTCACGATTGAGGTGGGTTTCTTTAGAAAGCCAACCAATGCCGCCTTGGGCCTCGGCTACATCCTTAATCGCTAACAATAATGCAGTTTTATCCTGGTCATCCTGATAAGCGTCTAATGCGGCTTGTAAATGTGCACAAGCCGCCTCTCTATCCTGCAAATGATTCTGTAGCCAATCATTATAATCACCGGTAATTTGCGTCACTTTTTTACTATCAATCTTTCTCACGATACCGCTCCTTATAGTCTTGCCAATAAGTGATCGCTTGTTCAATATCGCCTTTTTGACTACGTTTACTACCGCCTAACAACAGCAAAATCACCTCTTTACCATGCTCACCAAAGTAAACACGATACCCTGGACCAAAATGGATCCTTAGCTCAAAAACACCCTTACCCACTCGCTTGTAATCTCCGCGCTGTCCTAAACTTAATCGTCTAACGCGGTTATTAATTTGCGCTTGTGCCTTTAAATCTTTAAGCGACTCAACCCAAACAAGAAACGGATGCTTGCCATTTTTTGCCTGATATAGCCTGAGTGTTTTCATAAAAACCCTTAACCTGCCTGTGATTGTAGTTTAAAAACCACAATTCGTCAACATACCGCCTTTACACAGGAGCTTGTTTTAAAATCAAACTCAGAGTGAGCATGGCAAGGATGAAGTCTGCTCGCCAGCCTCTACGAGAGCTGGTCAGTGAGGACTGCAAACATCCGGGCTTTCTTCTAAGAATCTTTATGGCTAAAAAGCAAACAGGTTTTTAGCGCCCTTGCGCTATCAATCTGCTCTTCATTCGGGCAGGCGTTAAGAACCGGTAAAGCAAACTCATTTCTTTGATATCTCGAGAGAACAGCATTAATAGGTTCTTGCTTATCAATCATCACTGATTGAGGTTTGTCATTTAGATCACGATAGTGAAGCTTCCAGTGGCCGCTCAACCCAAACCGCGAAACACGCTCAAATACAACCGCCTGTCCAAGCTCCACCAGCCGCAGTTCATCTTTTG
>PCWT01000032.1:34103-66627 GCA_002796245.1 Gammaproteobacteria bacterium CG11_big_fil_rev_8_21_14_0_20_46_22
TTTTGTTAGTGGCCGACGGACAATTCGATAACTTGTGACCAGTAGCTCAAAGTGCTTCCACTTTCGCAAACCCAACGTGGCCAGTTCTCTACGCTCAACCTCAGATAGGTCACCGCGAATTTGATCAATCAAAATCCCCTTTTCGAATCCCTCCATTGCTGAACGTTGCATCTTTGTCCATTGGCTTCTTTCTGTGGTTGATGCCGTACAAACCACACAAGCAACAAAGAGCATATTGTAAATATCATGCAAGCAACGATCCATTAAGCCTTCGAGTTTTCGTCTCATCGAGTGCTCTACTTTAGGGCATGAAAGCAAGTCAAGCAGTAACTTATACTGATAAAACTGATAGTTCGCTTCCATCTTTAGCGCTTCTGGCACAATGTCATCTTCGTAGGTATTGATGACTCGCAAAGCAAGCAAAAAATCCTCTTCCCTTAACTTCTCCCATACGCCTAAAAGAAATCAATGCGTTGCCAAATAAAATAAAAGCTCGCTATGTGGCTTTGACTGATAGGATGATTCAAACAGGGCCTAACCTGGGTATGCCTCATACAAAGGCCATGGGTGATGGGTTATTTGAGCTTCGCGTTAAGGCGGAAGAAGGCATCGCAAGAATTTCTTATTGTGCTGTCGTGAAGCGTGAGATTGTGATATTGCACGCTTTTGTTAAAAAAACACAAGCAACTCCAAAAAATGAACTGAAAATTGCAGTAAAGCGACTAAACGAGGTTATTAAAAATGACTAAGCGATCTACTAAATGGCATGATGAGCTCAAGCAATCCGTATTAAGTGACGATGAAGCACGCACTGAATATAAAGCTTTTAAATTGCAGCTTGAACTGGCTGAGACGCTAAAACAATCTCGCCAAAAGGCTGATATGACTCAAGACGATATAGCCGAAAAAATGCATACCAAAAAATCAGTAATTGCTCGCCTAGAGGCTGCTGGTGGGCGCGGGAAGCATTCGCCTTCGCTGAAAACACTAAGTAAGTATGCGAGCGCGCTAGGATTTAATTTAGAAATTAAGCTAAAACGTGCTCGCTGAAATTACCGCCCGTAAGCAATCGAGCAGCAACTCTACTTGTGGGATATAATCTTGTCTAAGCACCTATTTCTCCCACGAAGGAGTTAAGAGCGAGCGGGTTTAAGGTCAATCGCAAGTGTGTGCAGCGACTCATGCAGTTAGGCGGTATTGGGGCCATTTTTCCAGGACCGAATACAAGCCGACGTAACAAGTTGCATGCTGTGCACCCTTACTTACTCAGGGATGTGGTGATCACACGGCCAAACCAGGCTTGGATGGTCGATATCACCTACTTGCGGATGCCTGATGGGTTTATGTGCTTAGTGGCGTTGATTGTGATGTGTATAGCCGGTACGTAGTCGGCTGGTCCTTGTCTTGCACCTTGGAAACGGGTAGTTGCATTGATGCGCTTAAAAGCGGGTTTTATTATGCGACACCTGAGATCGTCAACAGTGATCAGGGTTGTCAATTTACCAGTGAGGATTGGGTGAGTATGTTGCGTGAATATGACATCAAGATTAGCATGACAGGTAAAGGGCGATGCACGGATAACGTGTATATTGAGCGCTTCTGGCGCAGTTTTAAACAGGAAGAATTTTATTTAAATGATTATGATAGCGTGAAGGATTTAAAGGAAGCGATTCGCGCCTACATTGAATTTTATAATCACAAGCGATGGCATCAATCATTGGAGGCGGATTCAAATACGAAGTGCAATTCCCCGTCTCTCACATAGCCTGTTAAGTGCTTCAGTGGGAGTTTTATAATTCGGCGGATTCAAATACGAAGTGCAATTTTGATCAATATGTAGACAGCTCATGCGGGTTGGCTACACCTGACAGCCGTGGCCAACGGCCCCTTTAAACTTACCCGTAATCACTGAGCTAATCTTTAGCCACTGTATGACCAATCAAACCACCGGCCGCTGCACCCACAGCGGCACCGACCGGACTATCCGTAACCACTGCGCCCACCGCACCACCGGCAGCACCGCCAATCAACGTGCCCTTGGTTTCCTTAGACATATTCGAACAAGCACTTAAGCTCATCACCGCCAATGCTGCAACAGATAACATCACCATTTTTTTCATCGATAACACTCCTTGTTAATCGCTTCACTATAGAGGCTTTACTACTATTTGCAAGCTAGGGCTCGGACGGCGTATCCACATACACAGGACACATTAAATCACCTGTTTTCTGATTACACTGATACATCGTGTGAAGATCCTCCGGCGTCCAGGCCGTAGAAAAGTCTTCAATCGTTTTGCTAACATTAATCGGGTATGCCGTTGCCAGCCAAACTTGATCACGACCATCCGCTCGACTATAAGCCTTCATCGCCACAGAGGGTTTGTTGCCCTCTTTTTCGAACAAGAACGCCCCGGCAGGATCGGCAGCCTGCACATACACACCGCTTTTATTGCTGCTGGATGAACTCTCTGACCAGCCAAGGCCTGGAAAATTTTTAGCGACATCATCACAAGCCACCTGAGCGCAATCAATTTGATTAGGGAAGCGAGCGACCAAAGCTTGTGAGAAAGCCAGATTAAACAAAGCGACTAGCGCCGCCACAACCAATATACGTTTTTTCTTCATGATTATTCTCTCGTGACTGTCAATTGAAATTGATCAATAATCCTTGTTTGTAATGCTTGCGCCACGTTTGCAAGATTAGCAAAAACACCCAAGCCTTGCATATCCACCATCCTCATTCCCTGAAAGCCACAAGGGTTAATGTATGAAAATGGCGTTAAATCCATCGCCACATTTAAGCTCAAGCCGTGGTAGGTTTTACCTTTGCGCACCCGCAAACCGAGCGAGGCGATCTTCGCATCGTGCACATACACACCCGGCGCGCCGGTTTTTAGCTGTGATTCAATACCGTAATGTTCAAGTGTCGCCATGATGGCTTTTTCCAAACCGCACACCAAATGCTTAGTACCAATACCTAAACGCTCAAGGTCAAACAAACAATACGCCACTAACTGACCCGGGCCATGGTACGTGACCTGCCCACCGCGATCGGACTGCACGATCGGAATGCCGTGAGGATTCAACACATGCTCCGCTTTACCAGCCTGCCCTTGTGTAAACACCGGCGCATGCTCTAATAACCACAACTCATCAGCCGAAGTCTCATCACGCGTATCAACTTGCTCGCGCATGGCCTGCCAAATGGCCGTATAGTCTTGCAAGCCATGTAAAAACTTACTCTGTAAAGTGGGTGCGTTCACAGGAAAACTATCTCCGCATTTTTTCAAAACTGTGGCAATTTGGTGCTTAAACATTTAAAGCCTCTAGTGCTTCATGAAGGAAGACCGACATTGTTTTTTAGAAGAGCCTGTTCGGCCCTATAGCTAGAGCGAACCAAAGGCCCTGACACCACTTCCAAAAAGCCCATCGCAAGGCCTTTCTCACGAAAGTGATTAAATTGCTCGGGGGTGACATAACGCTCAACGGGTAGATGGTTTTTCGTCGGGCGCAGGTATTGGCCTAGCGTTAAAATATCGACATTCGCCGCTTTAATATCCCGCATGGCTTCTAGCACTTCTTCATCCGTTTCACCCAAACCCAACATCAAGCTGGTTTTTGTGAGTGTATTAGGCGAAGCTTGTTTCGCGTAGGCCAGCACATTCAAGGTTTGCTCATAGCCTGCGCGCGGATCACGCACGGGGTGTGTTAAACGTTTAACGGTTTCTAAGTTTTGCGCGAAGACATCCACACCTGAAGCCAATACCGTATCGACAGCACGTTCAGAACCCTGAAAATCCGGCACTAAGGCTTCAACCGCGGTTTCTGGATTATCGCGCTTAATCGCTTTCACACAAGCAGCATAATGCGCCGCACCGCCATCTTCAATGTCATCGCGATCCACTGAAGTGAGCACAATGTATTTTAAGCCCATGAGTTTCACCGCATTCGCGCAATGATCAGGCTCGTCTTTATCGAGCCAGCCTTTGGGGTTGCCCGTGTCGACTGAACAAAACTGGCAAGCGCGCGTGCAGACCGCACCCATGACCATAAAGGTCGCAGTACCCGCACTCCAGCATTCTGAAATATTCGGACACTTAGCTTCTTCGCAGACGGTAGCCAGGCGGTGTTTTTTCACCACACCCTTGACGGCTTGAAATTCGGGACTTGAAGCAAGCTTGATATTCAACCAACCCGGTTTTTTGCCCAAGGCTTTTTCCTCGTAGCGATGCGTTTTCACGCCGTCTTTGATCGCGCTAAAACCTTGTTCTGTTTTATATTTATTCCCGCTTTTGACGAGATAGGTTTTATCGTCTGCACTCATAGTTTTTTACAAAGCCTGCAAAAACACGTGCTGCGTTAATGTGAACAACACACCCGGCACAATACCAAAGACCAACAAAGCCACGCTATTGATGGTTAACATCACACGCGTGTCCATATGCCAAGCCACAGGCGTTTGTGTGTCGGCTTGATCAAAGTACACCACTTTCACCACACGCAGGTAGTAGAACAAACCGATGATCGCAAACACGATCGCAATGATGGGCACCACCAAGAAATGCGCATCCAACAAGGCCTTGATCACCGCCACTTTTGCAAAGAAGCCGATAAACGGCGGCACGCCTGCCATCGAGAAAACGATGAAGAGCATCATCAAGGCCAGCCAAGGATTGCGCTGATGCAAACCTTTCAAATCCTCGATATTTTCACACTCAAAGCCTTGATGCGACATGATCGTTAACAGCGTGAAGCCTGCCGTGGCCGTTAGCGCATAGGTCAACACATAGAACAAAGACGCTGAATACCCCGCTGCTGTACCGGCCAAAATGCCGAGCAACATATACCCCATGTGCGCAATACCAGAATACGCAAAGAGACGCTTGATATTGCTTTGTGCGATGGCAATCACACTGCCCACACCAATAGAAAGCATGGTTAAAAAAATCAATAAAGGCTGCCACTCGGCTTTCATCGCCGGCAACATATCCACGAGTAAACGGACTGCCATGGCAAAGGCTGCAATCTTCGGCGCAGAACCGACCATCATCGTGACAGACACCGGCGCACCGTCGTACACGTCCGGCACCCACATATGAAATGGTGCAGCGCCTAATTTAAACGCAATACCGATCAATATAAACACCATGCCATACGTGAGCATGAGCGGTTGCGGCGCGGTCGCCAACGCGCGGATATTGCTTAAATCTAAATGACCTGTGGCCATAAACACCATAGACATACCATAGAGCAACATGCCGGATGCAATCGCGCCCATGATGAAATACTTCATCGCGGCTTCTGTGGCTTTGGGATTATCACGATTAAACGCCACCATGGCGTACAAAGGCAAGGACATTAACTCAAGCCCTAAGTAAATCATTAACAAGGTATGACCGCCGGCAAGCAAGGTCATGCCCAAGGTTGAGAACAAAGCTAAAATATAATATTCACCGCGCGCCATGCCTTTGCGCTGTAAAATATAGCGGCGCGACACCAATAAGGTGATAAACATCGAAATAAAGACAAACACCTCTACAACTGAGGTCAGACGATCGCGGATAAAATTGCCGCTAAACACGGTATGCGAACCCTCACCATACAGCATCGCACTGAAGACTGCCGCAACAATCAAGGTGCCTTGCGTGAGCGCATAGGTTACCCGAAAGCCTTTTTGTTTAGGGTGAAATGCGTCAACCAATAGCACCACGCAGGCCATGGCAAGCAACACGAGTTGTGGCAATATGTTGTAAAATTCCATTGTTTCATTCACCTCGTTTCATCAAAACGTTGTTGTTTGTCTTTTCCAAGCGGTTTGCTTGCTACCTTTAAAGCTTTCGCATTAACAGGGACGCCATAAATACATCCCTGCAGGCTCTCTTACGGCATCCTGCCTTCAGAAGCCCTGCCAATGCGAAACCTTCACGGTAGCCGCAATCAGCCCTTCAATAAAAGGGCCATTTGGCAAAGAGAAGCGTAGCAAAACTCGATGAAAAAGCGCAGTTGACTTTAAGCGGTCAATGAGCATTTTGAAGAGAGTTTTGCATAGCTTATCAACGCCAAATTGTCCCTTTTACAGCCTGCTTTGCAAGCTTAGCTGGAGGATATGCCCCACCGACGCATGCAACACGCGCAGCAACCATTCAGGGTACACACCAATCCAAATCACACCAATGGCCAACAAAATGTAGACCACCAAATAACTGCGCGAAATATCCTTTAAGGTCTCAACGCCGGGTGTGACCTCACCAAAGAAAATCTTTTTATACGCCCATAGCGTATACGCCGCACCCAAAATCAAGGTGGATGCTGCAAAGAAAGCCACCCAGAAGTGTGCCTTAAACGCTGACAAAATAATCATGAACTCACCGACAAAGCCAGACGTTCCCGGCAGGCCAACGTTTGACATCGCAAACAACATAAAAAACGCGGCAAACACCGGCATGTATTTGGCCGCGCCACCATACGAAGTGAATTTACGGCTCAGCAATTGATCATACAAAATACCCACACCAATGAACATCGCACCCGAACCAAAGGCATGAGAAATCATCTGCACCACACCGCCTTCAATACTTAAATACGCATCTTGGTAGTCACCACTGGTGCCAATGATCGAGTACACCATAAAGCAGGCGAGCACGGCAAAACCCATGTGCGAAATCGAAGAATACGCGATCAAACGCTTGATATCCGTTTGCACAATCGCAATGTAGGCCACATACACAATCGCAATTAAGCCTAAGATAATCATCATCCAATCTAAAGCTTGGCTTGCGTCTGGGACAATCGGCATAGAAAAGCGCAAGAAACCGTAGATACCCATTTTCAACATCAACGCCGCCAAAATCACCGAACCACCTGGAGGGGCTTCGGTGTGCGCATCCGGCAACCACGTGTGAAACGGCCACATCGGCACTTTAACGGCAAAAGCCAAGAAAAATGCCACGAAGATAAACACTTGCACTGTCATTGACATATGCAAGGTGTAAAAGCTCGCGATACTGAAATTGCCGGCTTGGTTACCCAAGTACAGCAGGGCCAACAACATTAAAGCCGAGCCGAAAAAAGTATAGATAAAAAATTTAATCGACGCGTAGCTGCGCTTTTCGCCACCCCACACGCCGATACACAAATACATCGGAATCAGCATCGCTTCCCAGAAAACATAAAACAGCATAGCATCGGTGGCGGCAAACACACCGACCATCATGCCCTGCATGATCAAGAAAGCTGCCATGTAGTGTGATACTTTTTCCTTGATCGCAGAAAACGCAGCAATCACCACACACAAACTCGTGAAATTGGTGAGCATGATCATAACTAATGACAAGCCATCCACACCCAAGGCGTAATGAATGCCAAACTGCTTGATCCAGGTAACATTTTCAACCAACTGCATAGCGCTGGAGTTCACATCGAAATAGAAATACATCGGCAAGCACAGCAGCAAAACTATAATACAGCTGATTAAGGCGATCAGTTTCGCGATGTGTTGATTCTCATCACCACCCGTAAATAGCGTCAACACACCACCCACGACTGGCAACCAGATCATCAAACTCAACAAGATGTGTATCATGTTTTTACTTTCCTACCATTAGTCTTTACTGCAAGATTATCATCGTCTATTAAATTAAACGCCAACCTAGCAAAACAAATAAGCCTATCACCATCGCAAACACGTAGTGATAGACATAACCCGTTTGCGCGGTACGCGCCACACGAGCAATCAAACCAATCAAACGGCCCGTGCCATTGACCAACACGCCGTCAATCAAGCCATTATCGACATAATCTAATAGCCATTTACCCAAACGTTGTGTGCCGCGCACAAACACGATTTGATTGAAATCATCAAAACCGTATTTGTTGAGCATAATGGCATACAAAAAGCTGAGCTGTTTTTTCAAGCGCTCTGCCAAGGCTGGGTTGCGAAGATTGAAATACCAAGCCACGAAGACACCCGCGATAGCCAACCAGAACGGCCAAGTGATAAACGCATGTAGCGCCATCCACCAAGCACCATGAAAATCCGGCGCCATGCGTGAGATCACATCAAACTGTGGTGCTGTATAAATCGACGCACCCAATAAACCTGGGTGGCCATAAATAATCGAGTCAATCAAACAGAAACCTAAAATGGTTGAAGGGATCGCCAATAAGATCAAAGGCACTGTCATCACCCAAGGTGATTCTTTCAAATGCGCTTTCACTTCAGGGTCTGCTTTATTTTTACCGTGAAACGTTAAGAAAAAAGCGCGGAAGGTGTACAGTGCCGTGACAAACGCACCGAACAGCACGCACAAATACGCATAACCGCTGCCGGCAATGTGCGAATGACCCACAGCATCAATAATCGTGTCTTTTGAGTAAAAACCCGCAAACGGTGGGATCGCTGAAAGCGCCAAACCACCAATTAAAAAAGTCACGTAGGTAATCGGCATGTAACGCCACAAGCCACCCATTTTACGCATGTCTTGCTCGTGATGGTTGGCCACGATCACCGAGCCTGCGGCCAAGAACAACAAAGCTTTAAAGCAACCGTGTGTGAACAAGTGGAACATACCGGCTGAAAAGGCAGACGCGCCCACACCGGCCATCATATAGCCTAATTGTGATAACGTTGAATAAGCAATAACACGTTTGATATCGTGCTGAAACACGCCCAATAAACCACAGAAGAAACACGTGGTCGCACCCAAAACCAACACCACGCTCAAGGCGGTTGAAGACATTTCAAACAACGGCGAAAAACGCGCCACCATATACACACCGGCGGTGACCATCGTAGCCGCGTGAATCATGGCAGAAATCGGTGTTGGGCCTTCCATGGATTCTGGTAACCACACATGCAATGGCATTTGCGCTGACTTACCCATGGCACCGATGAACAACAAAATGCAGACCACTGTCGCCGCAGACCAATGCCAGCCCGGGATAATTTGCAAGGTTTGACCCGCCAGTACTGCACGGTGCTCAAAAACGTGGTTAAAATTCAAATCGCCAAAATACATCAAGACCGCGGCGATACCTAAGATCATGCCCATGTCACCGACACGGTTAGCGATAAACGCTTTCAAACTACCAAAAGCTGCCGTTTCTTTGTTATACCAAAAACCGATGAGCAAATAAGACACCAGGCCCACGCCTTCCCAACCGAAAAACAAGGTCGCGAAGTTGTTCGCCAGCACCAGCATCAACATCATAAACGTAAACAAGGACATGTAGCAGAAAAAGCGCTGGTAACCGTCATCGCCTTTCATGTAGCCAATACTGTAAATATGGACCAGAGTAGACACAAAGGTAACGAGCAATAACATGGCCGCACTCAAGCGGTCAATCAAAAAGCCGACATGCATCGTGTAGTTCGCGCTTTTCACCCAAGTGAATAAATTCACATCCAAATAGTGCACATGGTCAATAAACACAAGATTGGCGATAAACAACGCGCAGAAAAACGAGACTGCAACCGAGATAATCGTCACCCAATGCGCGCCACGCTGACCCATGACTTTGCCAAAAAAGCCTGCCAAGCCCGAACCCAATAAGGGTGATAAGATCATCACCAAGGCAATATTTTTCATCGTTTCATGCACTAACACAGACTGCCTACCCTTTTAATGAATCTAATTCGTCGACCGCAATGGAACGACGAGACCTAAACACCGCGATCATGATCGCCAAACCAATGGCCGCTTCTGCCGCCGCCACCGTCAGAATAAAGAACACAAACACTTCACCGTGCGTGTTATGCAAATAATCGGCAGCGGCCACGAAATTTGTGTTCACTGCTAACAACATCAACTCGATCGACATTAACACCGTGATGATATTTTTACGGTTTAAGACAATGCCTGCCAAACTAATGACAAACAAAATCGCCGCTAACATAAAGTAATGGGATAATGGAATCATTCGCCCTTCTCCGATTTCATTTTGACAACGCGCAAGCGATCAGCTTTTTTCACCCGCAACTGATCCGGCACTCGCTCAATTTTACGGTTATGCGCGCCACGAAATGCCAGCGCAATCGCTGCAATCATCGCAACCAAAAGCAGCACACCGGCTGTGACAAAGGGCAACACATAATCGGCATACAAGGTCGTACCCAAAGCACTCACATTGCTGTAATGCGCCGGCAGCTGGCCAGGGGCAGCATAATGCGCCAAGCCGAATTGGCCTGAGCCAACCACGTAAATCATCATGATCAACAAAACGAGCATAACCACCAAACCGATGGGCAAATAACGCACCAGCATTTTTTTGCTGCGATCAATTTCCGTGTTGAGCATCATGACCACGAACAAAAACAAGGTCATCACCGCGCCCACATACACGACCACCAAAATCAGTGCTAAAAACTCGGCTTGCAAGAAAATCCAGATGCCCGCCATCGCGATAAAGGTGAGCACTAAAAAGAGCACGCCTTTCACGGGCTTTCGTGTGAAAACGACCATAAGAGCAGAAGCGACAGCCGCTACAGCAAACACGTAAAACACAAATTGTGCAAAGCCTTGTGTGAATGTCATCGGTAATCCCCGTCTTGTGCGCGATTATTGGCGATGCTTTCTTCATAACGATCGCCAATGGCTAACAATTTTTGTTTGTTAAGAATGTTCTCACCACGTTTTTCAATGTGATAATGATGAATATCCGTCAGGACGATCGAGTCTACCGGGCAAGCTTCTTCACAAAAACCGCAATAAATGCATTTGAATAAATCGATCTCATAGCCCGTGGTCCGGCGCGTGCCATCACTGCGCTCATGAGAATCAATCGTGATCGCCAAAGCCGGGCAAACCGCTTCGCACAATTTACAGGCAATACAGCGCTCTTCACCATTGGCATAACGACGAAGCGCATGCAAGCCACGAAAGCGCGGAGAAATCGGCGTGGTCTCTTCAGGAAACTGTATCGTGATTTTGCGACGCCAGAAATAACGCCAGGTCAGTGCCATGCCTTGCAAAATTTCAAATAAAGTAAAGCTTTTTACGTAGTCTTTCATTCGAGACATGATTAACCCCACCACGGTGGTAAATGCAATCGCACCGCGATCGCTTCAACAAAAATCCAAACCAAAGTCACAGGAATGAGCACTTTCCAGCCCAAACGCATGATTTGATCGTAACGGTAGCGCGGCAATGTGGCACGCAACCATAAAAAGGTAAAAGCAAAAATCAAGGCTTTAGCAATCAACCACACCACACCCGGCACCCAGGCAAAGGCTTCATGCAAGCCTGGAATACCTTGAAACGGTGATAACCAGCCGCCCATGAAAAACAAAGCAGCTAGCACAGAGATCAACAACATATTGGCGTATTCCGCCAAGAAGAATACGGCGAAGGTCATGCCCGAATATTCGACATGGAAACCCGCGACAATTTCAGATTCACCTTCGGCCATATCAAACGGTGAACGGTTGGTTTCTGCGACACCGGAAATCCAGTAGACGATGAACAAGGGCAACAATGGCAACCAGTACCAATGCCATAAACCACCTGACTGAGCTTGCACGATTTTACTTAAGTTTAATGTGTGCGCCGCCATCAACACGCCGATCAAAGCAAAGCTCATGGCAATTTCATAGGAAATCACTTGCGCGGCTGAGCGCAATGCGCCGAACAAAGCGTATTTAGAGTTGGACGACCAACCGGCTAATAAAATACCGTACACGCCAAACGACGTCATCGCCAAAATATACAACACGCCAGCATTGATGTTGGCCAGCACCACATGCCCTTGAAAAGGAATCACAGCCCACGCCGCCAAGGCTGGCGCGATCGATAACACGGGTGCTAAGAGAAACAAAAACAAATCGGCGGCTTTAGGGAAAATAATTTCTTTACGCATCAACTTTAAAGCATCAGCGACAGGTTGAAACAACCCTTTAAAACCCGTGCGGTTTGGACCTAAACGCACGTGCATAAACGCCAACACTTTTCGCTCAGCGTAGGTGTAGAACAACACGCCCACTAGCACCGGCACTAAAATGCAGACAATCCATAGCACCGTCCATAATAACTGTATAATCGCGTCACCGAATCCCATTACACTTCAACCTCAATTAATGCGTACGCACGACCAAAACCGGCACTGGATGATAAACCCGAAGCGAGCTTCACCGTGTCATTCGGCAAGCGCTCATCGATCGACACTTTTAATTTGGAGCTGATTTTGTCGACCACAATACGCGCCATATGGCCATTGTTCATGCCGTTTTTTTTTGCTGTGGCGCTATTGACCACGATATGGCGTTCGTCTTTATCAACCAACTTCGACAAAGGTTCGGCTCGCCGCACCAAACTATCCACCGCATACATCGGCGGCATCATCACAAGCTGTAAACCTTCGGCGTGTTCTGGCAGCGATTCAGGCAAAGAGTGACGAGACACAGGCACATCAGCCGCACTGTAGGCTTTTTTCACGTCAGCCAAAATATCGGCGCTGGAAGCGTAATCAAAACCCTCACATTCAAACACATTAGCCAAGACACGCAAGACTTTCCAAGCTGGGCGCGCTTCACCTTTCGCAGGCGCTGCTGCTCTAAAGCTTTGCCACTGGCCTTCGATATTCACAAAGGTGCCCGAGGTTTCAGTAAACGGTGCCACCGGCAATAGCACATCGGCGTATTGTTTCATGTTCTCATTCACAAATGCCGTCATCGCCACCACAAAACCGGCTTGCTGCATGGCCGCCAAGGCTTGGTGTTGATCGGCACAATCTAGCTCAGGCTCAACATTCAACAAGACAAAACCGGCGAGCTCTGCTTTCAACATCGCATTCGTATCAAGACCCATATTTTCGATTGGTTGGCCGCCTTCAGCACGGTGCGGGGTCGCACCGGCAATATGCGCACCCTGGCTATTGGCGCCACTGGTCATGGGGTTAAAGCTTGCGCCGGTCACCTCAGACAAGGCTTTTGCAAGTGCGCGCAAGACCCCGGCATGCGGATGCGCTTCTAAATAAATACCTAAAATCAGGGCCGCATTTTCAGCATCAATTAAGCCTTGAGCAATAGTGCGCGCAACAGGTGTCACTTCAACTTGCTTGCAGATTTGAGGAGTTGTTTCGCCCTTGATCTCACAAGCCGCTTTTAACACCGCCGCGAGCTCACGAGCAAAGGCTTTAGGCTGAACCAATACTTCACTTTCGTAATGAAAATGCATGGGGTGCTGGTACACATTCATGCCAAAAATCTTTGCGCCTTTTAAGAAGGCTTTGCGCACGCGCAAACCTAAAATAGGCTGCTCGTGACGAATATTCGAGCCAATCAAGAAAATCGCATTTTGTTTCTCAATATCGTCGACACTGATGGCCATTGCAGGGTACAGCGCTGAGGTTTGTTGATCGGCCACGCAACCAGCACGTAAACGGTGATCCACATTGTTTGAGCCGACCGCCCGCATAAATTTCTGCAACAAATACGCTTCTTCTGTCGTACTGCTGGGCGATAATAGCGCGCCCAAGTACGCCGGGTTTTCATCGATCACAACTTTCAAACCCTTGTAGGCAACATCAAACGCGTCTTTCCATTCAGCCTCATACCATTCGCCATTGCGTTTAATCATCGGCTTTAACAAGCGCTGCTCATGCTCCAACGCGGTATAGCTGAAACGATCGCGATCAGACAACCAAACTTCGTTAAGCTTTGCGTTCTCACGCGGTAACACACGCTTCACGTCATGGCGCAAAGTATTGACCATCACATTCGAGCCCACACAATCGTGTGGTGCAACACTGGCAAAACTGTTCATCTCCCAAGCCCGTGCGGCAAAACGAAATGGCTTAGACGTGAGCGCACCCACCGGGCATAAATCCACAATATTGCCAGACAACTCAGACTGCATCGTGTGTTTCACGTAAGTGCCAATCTCAGCATGGCCACCGCGATTGACCAGGCCGAGCTCGCGAAGACCAGCAACTTCATCACCAAAGCGCACACAACGCGTGCAATGAATACAGCGCGTCATTTCCGTGGCGACCAAGGGGCCAATCTCTTTATTCGACACGGCGCGCTTAGATTCATCGTATGCCGATAAATCGGCCCCGTAACCCATCGCTAAATCTTGCAGTTCACACTGGCCACCCTGATCACACACCGGGCAATCTAAAGGATGGTTAATCAACAAAAATTCCATCACCGCTTTTTGAGAATCGATCGTTTTTTGTGACTTGGTAAAGATCTTCATGCCTTCGGTGACAGGTGTCGCGCACGCCGGCAAGGTTTTCGGTGCTTTTTCCACTTCGACTAGGCACATACGGCAATTGGCCGCGACCGATAATTTCTTGTGATAGCAAAAACGGGGGATATAAACATTGTTTGCGTCAGCCGCTTCGATAATCGTGCTACCGTTAGCGACTTCAAACGCTTTACCGTCAATCTCAATTTTAGCCATGTTGATGTACTCGCTTAGACTTAGGGCCATCCTGGCAGCAACCGTGCTCCACGTGATAGACAAATTCGTCGTAGAAATGTTTTAACATCGCGCCAATCGGCCAAGCAAAGGATTCACCAAACACGCAAATCGTGCGGCCTTCAACATTTTTAGCCACACGACGCAAGGTTTCTAAATCTTCCATCGTACCCTGACCGTCTTCGATTTTTTTGCACAACTTCCACACCCAAGGGCAGCCCTCGCGGCATGGCGTGCACTGTCCGCACGACTCATGCTTATAAAAGCGCAGCAAACGTTCTAAAGCGCCGACCATACAGGTGTCTTCATCCATCACAATAATGGCGCCCGAACCCAACAAAGAACCTGCTTTTACCACCGAATCATAATCCATGGTGATACCCATGATGATATCGGCAGGCAACACTGGCATGGATGAACCGCCGGGAATCACCGCTTTTAATTTCTTACCGCCGCGCACACCACCGGCCATTTCGAGTATGTCTTTAAACGGCGTACCCATCGGCAATTCAAAGTTACCGGGTTTGTTCACACAACCTGTCACCGAAAACACCTTTGTGCCGGCGGCATTCTCCACACCCATTTTCGTGAACCACTCGGGACCATGCTGCAAAATCGCAGGCACTGAGGCGAAACTTTCCGTGTTGTTAATTGTAGTGGGTTTGCCGTACAAACCATGACTAGCCGGAAATGGCGGCTTAAAGCGAGGCAAGCCGCGCTTACCTTCTAAAGAATTCAATAAGGCTGTTTCTTCACCGCAAATATAGGCGCCCAAGCCCAATGTGCCGTGCAGTTCAAAGTCAAAACCTGAGCCTAAAATATTTTCACCCAGATAACCGGCTTCACGCGCTTCTTTTAGCGCCGCCTCAAAACGGTAGTAAGGCTCACGGTATTCGCCACGAACATAGTTATAACCGCGCGACGCACCCATCACATAACCACCAATAATCATGCCCTCGATCAGCTGGTGCGGATTAAAGCGCAAAATATCGCGGTCTTTACAGGTGCCGGGTTCGCCTTCGTCTGAATTACACACCACGTATTTATCGCCGGGCAAATCGCGATTCATGAAGCTCCACTTCAAACCCGTGGGAAAACCTGCACCACCACGACCACGAAGACCTGATGCTTTCAAAGTATCGATGATTTCTTTAGGGTCTTGCTTAGAACGCATGATTTTTTCAAGCACGGAATAGCCACCCACACTACGGTACGCTTCCAAGCTCCAAGGTTTATCCAGATCTCGCGTGCGAAGACAAACTTGATTAAGCATCGGCCTTCTCCAACTCGTCAATCAAGGCGTCAATTTTTTCAGGCGTTAAATTCGCGTGATAATGATCGCCCAATTGCAACACCGGCGCCTCCACACAAGCGCCCAAGCACTCCACTTCTTCAATCGAGAATTTGCCGTCGGGTGTGATCTCATCAAACGCCGAGACATTCAAACGCTTTTTCAAGTGATCAACAATCGCCTGACTGCCCGATAAGCTGCAGGATAAATTCGTGCAGACACATAAATTGTATTTGCCCGTCGGCTCGCGTTTACACATGGTGTAAAACGTTGCGACTTCGTAGATTTCAATCGGCTCTAAATCCAAATGTGCGGCAATCGCATCCATTTGTGCCGTGGTAACAAAGCCTTTACCCATCTCTTGGGCGATACGCAAGCAAGACAAACTCGCTGAGCGCTGGCGGCCCGCAGGGAATTTGGCGATTTCGATATTCATCGCCTCAATCATTTCAGGTGTTAATACAGCGTCTGACATTAGCGGTCAATCTCCCCAAATACGATGTCTTGGCTGGCCAAAATGGCCACGGCATCGGCCAACATATGGCCTGTCGACATTTCACGCAGTGCCGCCAAATGCGAAAAACCTGCTGCGCGAATTTTCACGCGGTACGGTTTGTTTGCACCGTCGGATACCAAGTAAATACCAAACTCACCTTTCGGGTGCTCGATCGCCGAATACACTTCGCCTTCTGGCACACAATAACCTTCGGTGAATAATTTAAAATGATGAATCATGGCTTCCATGTCTTCTTTCATGTCCGTGCGTGACGGTGGCGACACTTTGTGGTCAGCACTCATCACAGGGCCTGGGTTTTGTCGCAGCCAATCGATACATTGTTTGATGATTTTATTCGACTCACGCATTTCTTGCATGCGCACCAAGTAACGATCGTAACAATCGCCCGTTGAACCCACAGGAATATCAAAATCCATGTGCTCATACGCCGCATAGGGTTGCTTTTTACGCAGATCCCACTCGACACCGCTGGCACGCAGCATCGGGCCGGTTAAGCCCATCGCCAATGCGCGATCAGCAGAGATCACACCAATGTTCACGGTACGTTGTTTGAAAATACGGTTTTCCGTGAGCAAAGTCTCATACTCATCGACCAGGCCTGGAAAACGTTCAGTGAAGGCTTCGATAAAATCGAGCAAAGAACCTTGGCGATCAGCATTGCGCTTCGCCGCTTCTTTTTCACTCACAAACTTCGTGGCTTTGTATTGCGGCATAGTTTCCGGCAGATCACGGTACACACCACCCGGACGATAATACGTCGCGTGCATACGCGCGCCGGATACGGCTTCGTAGCAATCCATCAGGTCTTCGCGCTCACGAAAAGCGTACAAGAACACCGCCATCGCGCCAACGTCCAAAGACGAGGCGCCCAACCACAACAAGTGGTTTAAAATACGGGTGATTTCATCGAACATGGTGCGGATGTACTTCGCACGAATCGGCACATCAATGCCGAGTAATTTTTCAATCGCCATCACATAAGCGTGCTCGTTACACATCATGGACACATAGTCCAAGCGATCCATATAACCGATGCTTTGATTAAACGGTTTGCTTTCAGCAAGCTTTTCCGTGCCGCGATGCAAAAGACCAATGTGCGGATCAGCGCCTGTGATCGTTTCGCCTTCCATTTCTAAAATCAAACGCAATACGCCATGAGCCGCCGGATGTTGCGGACCAAAGTTTAAGGTGTAATTTTTAATTTCTGCCATTAGTTTGTGCCTCGCGTTTCGCCAGTCAAGGTGGTCGGATCCATTTCATAACGGCTATCATCACGAATCACACGTGGCACCAACACACGCGGCTCGATATCCACCGCTTGGTACACCACGCGTCCTTGCGCCTTGTCGTAACGCACTTCCACATGACCACTTAACGGGAAATCTTTTCTAAACGGATGACCGATAAAACCATAGTCGGTCAAAATACGGCGAAGATCCGGGTGATCTTTAAACACGATACCAAACATATCAAAGGTTTCACGCTCAAACCAATCGGCTGATGGCCAAACACTCATCACCGAACTCACCACCGGGGTTTCTTCATTCAGATACACTTTCACACGGACGCGCTGATTTAAGCGCGTGGATAATAAATGATAGACCACCGCAAAACGTGGCTTATCCCAGCTTTTCGCCTGGATCGGGTTTTCACGCAAGACCCCGCGATCAAAGCCTGACTCTGTGGTATGTTCCGTTTCCCACTCACTCAAACCGTAGTGCAAATAGTCCACGCCACACACGTCGACGAGCTGATTAAACTCAAAACCGGGCTCATCGCGCAAGGCTTTAGACACCGTGAGTAAATGTTCAGGCAAGACCTCAAGCGTGACTTCTTTATAGGCATAATGCGCCGTGATTTGATCGCCAAAGCGTGTTTGAAGCTGTTGTAATAACACGTCTGACATCGACTACCCTCGCTCCAAGACGTTCACGCCTTTAATTTTATTTTGCAATTGAATAATACCGTAAACCAAAGCTTCCGCAGTCGGCGGACAACCCGGCACGTAAATATCGACGGGCACGATACGATCACAACCGCGCACGACAGAATAAGAATAATGATAATAACCGCCGCCGTTGGCACAAGACCCCATGGAAATCACCCAGCGCGGCTCGGGCATTTGATCGTAAACTTTACGCAAAGCAGGCGCCATTTTATTACACAAAGTACCGGCGACAATCATCACATCCGACTGACGTGGGCTTGGGCGAAACATCACGCCGAAACGATCCAAATCATAACGCGAGGCACCGGCATGCATCATTTCCACCGCGCAGCACGCCAAGCCAAAGGTCATTGGCCACATAGAACCCGCACGCGCCCAGTTGGTTAAATTATCCACCGAGGTTAAAACATAGCCCTGTGTCTTGCTGATCACTCCCATTCCAAGGCTCCTTTTTTCCACTCGTAAATAAAGCCAATGAGCAGCAACAGTAAAAAAACACCCATTGCAAAAAAGGCTAACCAGCTGATTTTATGAATCACCACACCCCACGGCACTAAAAAAGCCGTTTCAAGGTCGAACAATATAAATAGGATAGCGACAAGGTAAAAACGCACATCAAACGGCAGGCGAGTGTTTTCGTAAGGCTCGAAACCGCACTCATACGGCGAGCGTTTTTCAGGATCGGGTTTGCGCGGGCCGAGAATATAGCCCATGACCATGGGTGCGATACCAATAAATACACCAACCCCAATGAAAACCAGAATCGGAAAATATTGGCTTAGCATTGTTGCTCACTCCACTCTTTAAATTTGGTGCCGAAGGCCGGACTCGAACCGGCACGACCGAAGGCCACTACCCCCTCAAGATAGCGTGTCTACCAATTCCACCACTTCGGCATGAATAAACACACTACTTCACCGGCTTGTCAGCGGCAGGGCCAGTAACGCTCAACGCGTCAATCGCCTTTTGCGCACCCGTGCTCGGTGTCTTCGTTTGCTTATGCTGCGCTTTTGATAACGCCGCAACGTTATCTAAGAGACTGTCTTTCTGTGTGGTGTGTTTTTGTGAAGTGGCCATGTGCGTGAGCAACAAGCTCGTCACAAAGAATAAAAGACCGAAAAAAGCGGTAATTTTGAGCATGAATGAGCCCGCGCCTTTACTGCCAAACACGGTGCCCGAGGCGCCTGCGCCAAACGCGGAACCCGCAGCCGCGCCTTTACCTTGTTGAATCAAGATAAGACCGATTAAGGCCACGGCAAAAACCACGTGTAACATCAAGATTATTTGATACATTTTTCATTAACCCGATACTTCGTCGAGCTGCACTTTATCACAAGCCAAAGCCTTGAATCAAGCGGTATCGCCGGCCAATTCGCTTCACTGCAAGCCGGTTTTCGAGCATAATGTCGGCCATGACACAATACATCACCCGACAGCATGCCATCGACTTTGGTCACCGTGTCATGGATGAGCGCTTTAAGTGCTTCAACCTGCACGGTCATCGAGGCCTTATCGAGATGCGCTTTGGCTTTGAGCAATGCGAGGAGATTGGTTACGCCGTTGATTTTAAAGAAATTAAGCGCGTGGCGTGTGTCTGGATCGATGAACACCTGGATCATGGCTTTGCCGCCAACCCGCATGATCATGAAATCATCAAAACCTGTCAACATTTGAACAGCAAGCTTTACCTCATGTCGCTTAACGGCGAAGCTCAATATTGTAACCCCACCGCTGAGAACCTCGGCAAAGAGCTTTTCCTTGCCATTGATACCCTATTTATAGGCCGAGCTTTTTGGCTAGCGTCCTTACGCTTCTACGAAACGCCTAACTGCTGGGTCGATACAGACGCCTCGAGCATCAGTGAAAGCGAACGCCAGCATTTTTTAAGCTATCGTGGTGAGGCGCTACACGCCTATGCCAAAGACAAAGGCATTGTCGAGTACGACCAGCGTAAGTTGTAACTACCCACGACGGTTGCGACTTGCTGATCGCTCGCAAAGCCAACCCCATCACGCCCTATCGCCGCAGACAAAAAACACACGCTCATGAATCAAGTGCGATTCCTTTCGTTCTCACGTATACTACGCGCACAATAATAGGTGCCCAATGAACGATTTATTCAAACAGATTCTAGAAGCCATAGGCGAAAACCCACAGCGCGAAGGTTTACTCAAAACCCCGGAACGCGCCGCCACCTCCTTGATGGAGCTCACCGAAGGTTATCGCATGGACATCAAAGACATCCTCAATGGTGCCATCTTTTCCGCTGAAGCCACCGACATGGTCGTGGTCAAAGCGATTGATTACTACTCCCTGTGCGAGCATCACTTGCTGCCGTTTTTCGGTCAATGCCATATTGCCTATTTGCCACAGGGCAAAATTTTAGGCCTGTCTAAATTCGCGCGTATCGTTGACATGTTTGCCAAACGCTTGCAAGTGCAAGAAAACCTCACGCAACACATTGCCGAGTGCATCATGGCGCACACCAACGCCCGCGGTGTGGCGGTTTCGATGACCGGTGAGCATTTATGCATGCAGATGCGCGGTGCACGCAATCACAACGCGAGCATGACCACCAGCTGCATGCTCGGCGCCTTCAAAGACAACATGGAATTTCGGGCCGAGTTTTATGACCAAATCAAAGCCTAAATTTAAAAGCCTCATCATGATCACGCTGATCACCCTGGCCGCAGCGTGTGCGGCTGTGAGCGTGATTATTCTCGGCGTTGCCGCATTCAGTCACTGACCATGAAACGCATCGAAGATTATCAAAGCACCCTGCCGATTATTGAACTTTACCCTTGTATTCAAGGCGAAGGCAGTCGCGCGGGACGCCCTGTGATTGCCATTCGCACCACGGGCTGCACACACCGCTGCCATTTTGGCCAAGGCGGCTGGTGTGACACCTGGTACTCGAGTATTCATGCCGAAAAAGGCCGCTTTTGTTTTCAAGCTATTCTTGATCTGCAGGCCAAACACCCACAGATCAAAGAACTCATGATCACCGGTGGGGCACCGACCATGCACCCTGCGATCATCAACGAGCTTCTACACTACGCACATAAAAAACAGTTGTTCGTAACACTTGAGACCGAAGGCTCACATGCACTTGAAACAGATTACCCGATTGATCTGATCAGCCTAAGCCCGAAATTTTCCAACAGCGTGCCCAAGCTTGGCGAACTGACACCGCTTGGCAAAACCGTGGATGCCAGCATGATTGCACAGCACAATAAATATCGCTTGAATCATTCTGCCATCGCGCAACTGCTCGCTTTTCACAAAGATTATCACTTCAAACCCGTGTGGGATGGCAGTAAAACCACGCTACTTGAAATCAAAGGCTTTATGCAAACACATAAACTCGCGGCTGAAAAAACGTACCTGATGCCAGCAGGCCAAACGCGTGAAGACATGGTACGCCTCTACCCGCTTGTGATGGAAGCGAGCCTGAACGAAGGGTTTAATTTTTCAGGGCGCTCACATATCATTGCCTTTGATGATAAACGCGGAGTTTAAAACCATACCATGAACAAAATTGAAGAACTGGCGAAAAAACATTTAGGCCAACACAAAGACTACGGCGATCAATATGACGCAAGCCTCTTAGTATCGATTCCGCGAAAATACAACCGCGAGCATTATCAGATTGATGAGCAGCGCCTACCCTTCGTCGGCTGCGATGTATGGCACGCCTATGAAATTTCCGTACTCACTGAAAAAGGTCTGCCGGTGAGCGGTATTTTAAAAATCACCGTGCCCTGCAACACGCCGGATATTTTCGAATCCAAAAGCCTCAAGCTGTATCTGAACAGCTTTAACATGACACGCCTTGGAAACAACCAGACCCAGTGCATTACCCTGCTTGAAGAGCGTATTCGCCAAGACCTCTCGAAGGCCACACAAGGTGAGGTGCAGTGTCGTTTTTTCAATACGCAACCACCCGAAACCGACTTAACGCAGGACTACACACCCTTAAGCACGCTATGCGATTTAGATGCCATCGACTTTACCGTTCAAAATGCCGGCGCGAGCTTTTTAACTGGCGAAGACAGCGGCTTTCGGCAAACGTATCGCTTTCAAACGGATTTATTGCGCAGCAATTGCCGTGTCACGAATCAACCTGATTGGGGCGATGTGTTTATCCACCTAGAGACCACGCATGCTGTGGATTTCAAAAAAATCGCCGAGTACATTGTCAGCCACCGAAAATTGAATCACTTTCACGAAGAAATTTGTGAAATGATTTACGCGCATTTTCAAAAGGCATTTAAGCCTGAAAAACTCAGTGTTCTCTGCCTATACACACGCCGCGGTGGCATTGACATCAACCCGTTTCGCGCGAGTCATAATGATTGGATTCCCGAAGCGTTTGGCGATGTGAATCGTTTGTTTAAACGCACGATTCGACAATGAACCCTTATTGGCTTCTAGATTTTCACCGGTTATCACGCTTTCAGCGTTCAACTCAGGCTACCCACAAGGCTATCTCATGAAATACGCGGTACTTTCTCACTCCGGCGGCTTGGACTCCAGCACATTGCTCTTGCGCTTACTGCAGGAAGGCTACCATGTCACGGCCTTGCATTTTGATTACGGTCAAAAACACAAAATCGAAATCGAATGTGCTGCCAAGCTGTGTGACCATTTAAAACAGCGCGGCCTTGCGGTAAAACACCAGCGGATCACGCTAGAGGGTCTCGCACCACTTTTGCATTCACACTTGGTTTCAGGTGGTGATGAAGTGCCCGAAGGGCATTACCACGATGACAACATGAAAGCGACCGTGGTGCCCAACCGAAATAAAATCTTCAGCTCAATCATTCAAGCCGTGGCCTTATCCACTGCAGAACAACAGAATACCACGGTGAATATTGCGCTGGGCATTCACGCTGGTGATCATGTGATCTACCCCGACTGTAGGCCAGCGTTTCGCGAAGCTGATTATCAGGCGTTTGTGCTCGGCAACTGGAACGCTGAACAGGTCACCTACTACACGCCGTATATTGAACTTGATAAAACCGCGATCTTAAAAGACGGCCTGCGTTGTTGTGATGCGCTGGGCTTGGATTACCGCGAGATTTACAGTCGCACCTTTACTTCGTACAAGCCGATTAACATCGATGGGCAATGGTATAGCGATTACAAGTCGGCCTCATCGCTTGAGCGCATTGAAGCGTTTATCGCACTAGGCATTGATGACCCCACACTGTATGCCGATGAAAACGGCCCGCAGCCTTTTAGCGTGGCAAAAGCGCATGTGGAAGAAAATGGTTTTGAACGGTCTGGCAAATAAATTCAAGAGTGGGTATTAACGCCAGGCGTGTTTCAAACCGCAGAACAAATCGCCGCAAACTCATCGGCTTTCAATGACGCGCCGCCGATCAATCCGCCATTCACATCAGGCTTCGCTAAAAGTTCAGCCGCATTATCCGGCTTCATGCTGCCGCCATAAATAATATCCACGGCTTGCGCATTTTCACCCAAACGGGTGCTTAAAAACTCACGAATCACATCGTGCATGGCTTGCGCCTGATCGGGTGTCGCCACCTCGCCAGTGCCAATTGCCCACACAGGCTCGTAGGCAATCACAAGCTTAGCGAGCTCTGCATCACTGATATCCGCCGTGGCCGTTTCAAGCTGTACGAGCACCACGTGATCGGCTTTTTCCGCTTTTCGCTCTTCCAAGGTTTCACCCACACACAATACCGGCGTTAAGCCGGCTTTAAAGGCTAAAGACACCTTGCGCGCAATCATGCTAAAGTCTTCATGGTAAAGTTGGCGTCGTTCAGAGTGACCGATGAGCACATAGTCACAGCCCACGTCTTTCAACATATTCGCAGAAACTTCACCGGTAAATGCACCTTCGTTTTGATCTGAGACGTTTTGCGCACCGAGTTTAATGGGCGAGTCTTTTAATATTTGATGAATAGCTGGCAAATACACAAACGGCGCAAACACCACCACACGAGCATCTTTCGAAGGATGAACACGGGCTTTCATGGCCTTCGCCAAGTCAGTCAATGACTGGAAATCGCCATTCAGTTTCCAATTACCGCCAAAAAACATGTTCGCCCCTTAGATACTACTCTTAAAGTTACTTAAGCCCTGAAGGCAGGTGACGATGACTGCTGATCACCCGACGGACCAGCATCGGCGGCGGGGCCTCGCGCACCAGAATGCACAACCCCCGCACGCTGACTCTTCCTCTGCTCTTGCGCAGATTTATCACCAGGCGAGCTCGAAATAGCTGACATCAATGCGTCCGTGCAAGACAACCAATTCGTAAGGCTGTGACGGCGAGCACTTGCTGTGTTCAACGCCTCATCAGGACCACGATGCACAATATCATCAAGGCGTTTCTGATAGAACTCAGGCAGCTTTTCAATGCCTTTAATCCGATCTTTTTTAACGCCTTTTCCAAGCGCATACACGGCAGCGTAATATTTAGCCTCGTTGATATACGCTTGCGAAACTGGCTGCAAGGTATCGCTACGAACTTGACCAAAAGGCGAATCAACACCCAGCTTTGCTTTTCTCACAGACTCATCGAAACTGTTTAAGTCCACATCAAACTCTTTGTTGTCCGCATTGTCCAACAATGATTGATTGACGACGTCCTCAATGGCTTCTCGATCTTTATCGTAACGACTAACGCCCGCTGTTTTCGCTATACCCAAAAAACCACCAAAAAGCAGCAATAACAATAACGCAAAAATAGCATGAAACACGTTGGCATTAGCATCGCCGCCTGTATGACGACCCAGACCACGCCACACGCCTTTTGCAGCCGCCCTGAAGTGACCCTGGCCTCGGTTAGTCTCTGTTGCGCTTTTAACAACGCGGCCCATGGGCCCCGCCTCACCCCAGCGGTCAACGATCGCGTTTTTATCGGTGTCTTCACGGTGCTTTTTAAGCCTGCGTTCTTTCGCCTCGCCCAACACTTTTCGCGTGGTGTCTTCGTCTTTAAAAATCGCTTGTTCACGCGAGTGAATGCTTTCATCGGCTGCTTTCAAAGCATCAAGCTTTGCATCAAGCTTTATGCATGAATCACACAGAGTATGGTAACTAGAGCCTGGCTTATCTGAATCCGGCTGCGATGACAGCTGTGCCGCGACCAAATCAGCATCGGTCACATAATCTTTTTGCGAAAGTTCAACGAGTTTGCTCGCATAAGTGTCACTGCCCGCCGATTGAGCAATATGAGCACGAGCTTGCTCTAGTGCTAAAAATTCACGGCAGGTTTTATCGCCCGCTATCTTCGCAACCTGATCATAATCAGCCCAACGCTGCTTAAGGTGATCTTTCAGATTTTGCTCCGCTTGATCAATTTTTCCGTTAAGCTCTTGGGTTTTGCTTTGCCTTTCCACGAGAGACTCAGGACCAGCACCATTGACGTTTGCCTGATGAAAATCAGCAAGTGCTCGCCTAGCTGAAGCCAACTCAGCTTTGAGTTTAGCATTCTTTGATTGCCATTGATCAAACGCACCCTTAGAATCCTGCCATTGTTGGAAAAGACTCGCTCTTTCATCAACAGTAAAATTGCCTTCTTTCGCTGCTTTTAGACGTTGCAACAACTCCTGAGAACCAGAACTCTCTCCGAGAGAATCACACTGATCTTTCAAATGTAAAACATACAGTGCTTGAAGCGCAGCCGGTACTTCAAGTGGGGTTTTAAGCGCCGGCACCACATGCACCCGCAACCAACCCAAATAAGCCTTGCTCAAAATGGGTAAAGCTTTTTCAGGCGTTAAACCCATCTTTTTGCGCGCCCAAGCTTCGCCTTTATAATCCGCAAAGGCTTGAGCTGTGATATTGGTAATACCCTTTGCTTTAAACAGCGCTTGAATCTCTTCGGCGATCACGGCTTTAGGGTCTGGCTGCTTCTCTCCTGGACGGTGTAACTCGACCAAAGAGCGCTCTTTGAACTGCCAGTTCTGATATTGCTCTCGAATAGCTAGCCTGGCTTGCGCTTGAGGCAAGCTGGCCATATTTTCAAACCAAACCGGATTTTGCGCATCAATAAAAGGGCGAACTCGATCTCGCAATTGACCAGAAAACGTTTTAATATCTTCAGCAAGAGCCGCCTTAGACTCTTTTTTCCACGACACCTCATCATCAGACTGGCTCCCCATAAGAACTCTTTCTCTTTGAACAAGCCCATCACCATAGTCGCGCTCACGTTTTGTCATATTCATAAACGCGAGCTCATCAAGCACCATATCACGTGGATTTTGTTGCCCAGTGGAATCTCTCAGCGATTTGACATTAGACCCGCCGAAACCACTATTATCTCCACCCGACAACCAAAGACTATCTCTACGGCTCCCCATCAATATGCCATCATACTGTGGCATCACGAAACGATTACCGGCTTTCTCGCGAACTTCCCTATACAAGGCCTGCCTAGTCTCTCGAAGACGTTCGCTCATAATCCGGAGGTTTTCAGGATCATCGCCAAAACGGCCAGCATGAGCAGGGCTAAAGACAGAATCTAAGCCCGCAACAGAGGGATCAAGCAGGGGCAACCCTGTGCTCACCAAGTAATCATTTAGCTCTCTCAAGGGCTTTTCTTCACGGGCCTTTAGCGCCTCAAACAAACCTTGTTCGGCTTCAGATTTTGCAGTCTCTACAGGAATCGTGTCACCAACCGTTCCGTCATCTTGCAAGGTGTAAACTTTACCCGCTTCACGCTTAGGCGCGGTACCAGCAGCAACAGGTTTTTCATCGGCTAGCCATTGTTTAAGCGCGGCATCGCTCACCGAAGATTGAATATTTGTCTTAGCAGGCTCGGATTGAACAAGGCTTAAGTAGGTATCTTCAAACTCGGTTTTTAAACGTAGCAACGCTGGCGTTTGCGGGGTTGGCACGCCCGAAGCCACGAGATTCTGGACAAAGCCTCGCTGGGCTTTAGCTTGGTTTTCAGCAGCCTGAGTCTCAGCATCAATCCGTCGTTTAAGATCCCTGAGTTGAGCCAATAGTGCTTGCCCAAACGAACTCTTAGGTGGCGGTATAGGTGGGGAACCGTCTGCTGGCGTTCCACTTTGCGACAAATAATCCACACCCAGCCGATAAACATCAACCCCTGAGCTCTGCGCCAGCATACCAGGCAAGCTGGGTTGTTGCTGGCGTTCCAATTTGCCCGCGACAATACGCTGAGCCGGCTGGCCATCGGCATACGCCAACACCGCCCAATCCTCTTGCTTGACAGGCGCAGGTGGCTTATCACCGGGCTTAGCCTCTTTAGGCTTTTCAGCGGGTTTACTTGCCAGGACTTCAAATTTTTTAAGATCAGCCTCAGTTAGATCAGCAAAATTCACATCAACTTCAATGAGGCCATCACCCTGGCCGACAACCGTTAATTTAGCTTTGGGAAAAGCTTGCGTAAATGTTTGATCGCCGAGGTTTAATACTTTGCGTGCTGCACGAAACGCAGCCAGACCAACGTCATTTTGGCAATCGGATAAATCCACTTCTGCGTCTATGGGTAATGTGCTTAGCTGAAGCTTGTCTTGGTCATCATGACCAATTCGTTGGCGCAGCACCTCATACGCCTGGCCGTTATGTCGACCCCTAAGGCGCAAAAGCACTTTAGATTTACCTGGTTTACTTTTGTTACCTTTAGCCATGGATGATCTCCTCGCTTTATTATTCAGGTTCGCTCAACGGTTCTGGCTTAGCACCTTGTCGTGCGGCTTCTGCCGGCGGCGTGTAGTTTTTAATGGTCATTTGATGGCGCGAGCGATTATTCAACTCTCGCACTTCATACCAAGCGGCCATCGCCATTTTATCAAAACCACCGAGCTCAATATTCCAACGCCGTCTGTGCACTTCGCGCACCATGCCGCGCGCTGTATCTAAGGCATCTTTCAAACTTCTGTCATCGGCCAGTAAATCTTTCGGGCTTGCCACCAAGCAGACATCGAAATCGTAAATTTGATATTTGTCGCTCACGTCGCGAATTTTAATTTTTCGGCCTTCTTTGGCCAGACGCATATCATCGGCATTCCACACCGTGAAGGAAGCATAACGCTCAATCAGGTGGTAAATATCGGCTTTGGTGACCGGGCGCTCTAAGAGCTCGATAAAATCTTGCGGTAAGTCGCGGCCTTCTTGGAAGGCTTGCCAAATATCGAGCTGGCGTTTTTCGATTTCTTCGGGGTTCATCTGCACGCCCACCCGCAACTCGATGGGCTGGATGCACGCTTCATCATTGATATCTATCTGTAAATGAAACGGCGAGCTCACACTCGAGCCCATGCGCGGTGAGCCGCGCAACACGCCTTTGGCATCCAAGGTCACACCCTCAGGCAAAGGATCACCTTTGGCCGTGTCCAAAAGCACTTGCTCTAAATCCATTTCGACGGGTAGCGCACGGGCCAAATCAAAGGGCCGCATTTCGCGACCTTCGGTAATATACAGTGTCTTGCTGGGCAATGTTTCCATCTGTAGGATCTTTCTTACAAAATTAGTGGCTTATTTTAGCAGCTGAACGCCTAAATCGCAAGAAATTGGCGGCTTATTGAACAAAAATAGTCGCAGCCCCTAAAACAAAACCTCGACCCCGCGAGTGGCCACAAGGTTCAAGAGTTTCAAGGAAGTACCCGAGGGCTGCTTAAGACCTTGCTCCCATTGGCGTACCGTCGACGGGCTAGTATTAAGCGCTGCAGCAAACACCACCTGAGATAATCGAGAACGCAACCTTAAGCGCTTAATCATTGCGGCGGAAAAGGGCCTGAGTGGTGGCAGGCAAAATTTGTCGTATTCACGCATCTTTTTTGCATCGATAAACCCAAGCTCACACAGATCCGACGCCAACTCATGGACTGCTTTGAAGGCTTCAGCTGATAGATTTTTTTCTTTTACCATGACGATAATTTCCTTAGTTTTCCGAGTCTCACCGCCCGATCAATTTCATCGGGATTTAGTGCCAGCAGATCTTTAGCCAACAATTTAAGTACCTTTAGCGCATCAGGATTCACATTAGCCATTTCATTTTTCCCAAATGCAAAAACCAAAAAACACGCTACGTCAGAAGCCACAAATAAAAAACGATAACCGCCGCGCTTACCATTGCCCGCTTTTGGCACGCGAGCTTTAAACAAACCGGACCCTAATGAAACACAGGCAGATTCGAGAAAAGCCTTGGATAACGAGCCTAGTTGCTCAATCGACAATCTTTCTTTTTTAGCCCAGCGGATAAAATAACGAGATGCATAAACCTCCACAAACCCCCTGAAGTATATTACTAAGTGTTATAGTTGTCAACGCAGAAATGCGCTAACAACCAGAGCCGAGGGATTCGCCAGAGAGAGGGGCAAGAACAGAGGAAAAGCAAGACTAGCACAAAACGAAATCGACAACAGAACTTATTTCCGAGCACCGCCGAGATAACCCTCGGATTGCATTTCATACAAGCGACTTTGCGTGCGCTCATAGGCTTTCGCGTATTCACCCTCAGAATAAATCGCGCTAAGCGCCACATCGGATAAACACACCAGCTTCACGTGCGCATCATAGAGCACGTCAATAAAACTGATCCAACGTGAAATGTAATTATGTTTTTCTTTATCAATGGCGTGCAGGCCACGGACAAACACGGCTTCAAATTGCTCAGTAATCGCAATGTAATCGAGCTGACTGCGATCACTTTCGCACAGGGTTTTAAACTCCAAATACAGTGCAGAGCTCGACTGCCCCAGTGTCGCCAAGCTTCGCCCGACCAGGGTAATGCTGCCTTGTGCAGGCGTGACGCCATACGCATTTAAATACTGGAGAAAACGCGTTTCGTTCGCCTCATTGATAGGCGCAAGAAACACATCAGTGACATCGGATTTTTGTAAACGATAATCTTTGCCACTGTCGACCTCCAATATCGCACAATAGGTTTTGATTTGATCAATGGCCGGCAAAAACTGCTCGCGCTGAAGACCGCCCTTATACAAATCATCGGGTGGGATATTCGAGGTAGCCACCAACACCAAACCTTGCGCAAACAAGGCTTGCATCAAATGACCCAGCAACATGGCATCCACGATATTGGTCACCACAAATTCATCAAAGCACAGCACCTGAAACTCTTTGGCCATGCGTTTAGCCAGCTTTTCCACGGGGTTGCTCTCACCCTGCAAGGTTTTCAGCTCATCATGCACACGCTTCATAAAACGATGAAAATGCAAGCGAAGTTTAGGCAAGGTAAGCGCGCCAAAAAACGCATCCATCACATAGGTTTTACCCGTGCCCACATTCCCCCAAAGGTACAAGCCTTTAACAGGCGAAGCTTTGGCCATCGACCACCAAGATTTTTTAGGTGCCGTGTTTAAGGCTTCTAAAAGCTTATCCAATTCAGCAATCGCTTGAAGCTGCGCGGCGTCTTCTTGAATGTGGCCCGCGCTCACCGCGGCCTTGTATTGTGTGAGTAATACTGCGCTCATGTATTCACTATCGGCTCAAAAAAAGTTTTAATCGTTTCACGTAACGGGTTTAGATGACCGTGAAAAAAGTGACCCACACCCTCAAAGGTTTCAAGCGTGACACGCTGCGCATTTTCTTTAGCAAAAGCATACACTGCAGGCGCTGAAATCACTTCATCCTCCGTGCCTTGCGCAATCAACCAAGGACAGTTGATCGCCGTGAGCGGCGTGAAATCAAAATGCTCCATCGACGGCGCGACAGTCAACAAACCTTTGGTTTCGGGTAATTGATTGCACGCACTGGCCGCCACAAAAGTGCCAAAAGAAAATCCGGCTAGGTAAAGGTCATGATCCGGTAAAGCCGCTTTAGCCGCTGCAATCACGGCCATCGCATCCGCTGTTTCACCGATACCCTCGCCGTAACTGCCCTCGCTTTGTTCCACACCGCGATAATTAAAACGCACTGTTTTAAGGCCCAAGTCATGAAACGCCTTAGCCATGGTAAAAACGACCTTATTGCGCATCGTGCCTTGGTACAAAGGATGCGGGTGACAGACAATAGCCAGCGCATTTTTTGCCTTCTGCGGTGACAACGTTAACAGTTGCAAGCCCCCGGCCGGCCCCACCACAAACTGCTCTGTCTCTTTTTCATTAAATACTAACATCGCCTACACGCACTTAGGTAAGCGCCGCGGCTTACCAAGATCAGAAATGGCCACAAAGATTAAATCGCCTTGGGCGACTTTTTCCATTGTCCCTTCGTGCAATACACTTTCACGCACCACATCAACATGCACGGTCATTGAGCTTGCCCCTGTGTCAACAATCTCTGCGTAGAGCCTCAAAAGATCACCCACAAAAACAGGCTTAATAAAGCGGATGTCTTTAACGGCTGCCGTGGTCACAGCGCCTTGCGCACGACGCGCGGCGGGCACAGACGCAGCAATATCCATTTGCGCCATGAGCCAACCGCCAAAGATATCACCACGCGGATTCGCCGACTCCAAACGAGCGCGAAGAATTAATGTCGGTTCATTTTTTATCATTCTATTATCACCTCATTGATTAAACGGTAACAGGCTTCACCTGCTTTAAAATATTTTTGCTCAAAACGCGTCATTGGCAAAACACTAGCATCAAGCCGTGTAATACGTGTGGCGCTTTTCGGGCGTAAGCAGTGTAGCGCAATTTCCCATTCGTCTAAATACACTCGCCAATTACTTCTCACCTCAAAACGATCCGCACTATGAGCTAGCACTGGAAATACAGGATGAGCTGGCCAACGTTTTTTAAACTGCACTTTTTTAGGGTACGGATTAGGGTAAAGCAGATAATGCCAATCCGCCTTAAGTCCCGCCTCAACAAACAAACGCCAGAAGTCGCGCACGTCAGCACGAAACAGGCGCACATTATCCGGCAACTGCTTATCTGCTTTTGATAACCTCAATAAAGATTTATCCAAACCAATCACCGTGTGCTCTGAAAACTGCTCGGCTAAAATCTGACTGCTCATGCCCGTACCGCAACCGCTGTCGAGAATGATAGGCGCATCACGACGAACCATAAAGGCACGCGCCTGCTCAAACACCTCGATTTGATGCGCGGCAATGGGCCTTCGCCAAACGCTGGACTGGTGGGATTGCAGTGCAAGCAACAGCTCCTCGTGCGGGGCGATCTGCTCGCTGTGTATAGTGTATTCTGACATGGCGCCATGGTAGCAAGTTATTGGCTGGGCAAAAACTCAAATCTTTGTTACCATGCCGGGCATCTGGAGAGGTGGCCGAGTGGTTGAAGGCGCACGCCTGGAAAGTGTGTATACGCTAACCGCGTATCGAGAGTTCGAATCTCTTCCTCTCCGCCAAAATAAAGAACCGCCGTGAGGCGGTTTTTTGTTTGGGTGGAAGGAAAGGTGAGAACTCTCGCAAACGCAACGCG
>PCWT01000033.1 GCA_002796245.1 Gammaproteobacteria bacterium CG11_big_fil_rev_8_21_14_0_20_46_22
GATCAGACAAAGGGTGTTTTTTGATAACATCCCATTCAAGCGCTTTTGAAAAGAGTGAGCGAAAATCAGAGATTACCCGATTAATAGAATTCGGTTTTTGTTCTGCAATAAGCTTTGTACGTAAACGCTCAACATCTTGTAACTTAATTTGATCTAGTGATTTATCAAAAAAACCACTAAAATGCCGTTTAATTGTTTTGACCGCTTCATCACCTGCCACATTATGTGCTTCTACCCAAGGTTGATAGTCTTGTTCTAAAAACTCTTTAATTGTGGGGGAAGTATCACGGTAATTGTATTTGGTATTTTTTGGGTCTTCTCCTGATGCAGCCAAACCCAGCAATTGCGTTGCTTTCTCTCTTGCTTTCTCAGGCTTAAGAACACCGACTTTACCGATATGCATTCTTTTGCTGCGCCAATATTGGATGACGTATGACATATTGCCTGATGGATTTACCCTGATTAAGAAACCTTTCAGGCTTTTATCTCTGACATCGTAATGTTTGTCTTTTGGTTTTAAGGTTTTGATTAGCGTAGCGCTAATATAATTTCCCATGGTGCTTTCTCCGGAATCCATTCCACACTTGAGAGTGCAATGAGAGCGCAGGTTTGGTAGTTTTCAATGTAAAACAGTATAAAATAAAACCAATCCAAGCACAAGCACCAAAATATGGAATTTAATTATTTATATAACACTGTGAGGTGATTTTGCGCTAAATCTATGTAATTCCAGGGAAAATGAATGGTAGGCACGATTGGACTCGAACCAACGACCCCCACCATGTCAAGGCAACTTCTCTAAAAATATATTCAAATTAACCATTTGAATAATATATTAAAATAGATAACAAAATTAAAACCATTATAATACAGAGTGCATATAGAGTGCAAGCTAAAAGCACGCTCTTGCAAAATGAAGCAAGAGCGTGCTGAATAAAGCCTAATTAATACGATCAACTCGTTGCTTCAAAATCCAATCATCCAAATCAGATCTTAAGTATCGCACTGACCGCCCCAGCTTAACATAAACCGGCCCTCTTGTGTCGCCAAATCCATAGCAGCGATCATGCTGCAAATAGGATACACTCATGCCGATATATTTAGCCGCTTCTTTTTCATTTAAGGTATGTAAATGACTCTCATGATTCATGGAAAAATCCTCATAATATTTGTTGTTAAGAATATTTCGGTGATATGAAGATAAGGAAATAATTTGCAAAACAGATGTGTCAGCAAAAATTATAGTTGAACAGCCTATAGAAAAAGTCACAGGCATAAGTTGAAATGTAAAATTAATCCCAGACCATTTAAAAATGAAAAGGATTGTATATCATTACTGGAGGCTTACTTATAATGCTATCACCTGGCTAAAAAATAAAATGCCACATTAATATCGCAATAACCTCAAAAACAAAGCGCTTCCCTAAAGAAGCGCATTGCCAGTTAAATAGTTTGACCGTCTAAATATAAATAGACAGTGAATAAACAGTTAAAATCCGATTTCATCAAATATTCACTTGATGAAAGCAGATAAATTTAATCGTTGACGCAAGCCTATAAAAGCCTGCAATGTTTATAGTTTAATGGCTTCAACAATGAAGCAAGTTTTAACCGCTAGAGCGGTAAATATTAAAAAATAAGATGAAGCTTTAATGGAAAATTTTCATCTCATAGTCAATCCAATCTCGCCCGCGTTGCAAGCGATCATGGAAGGTGGATTTACTGATCTTCTCTTGAGCCGCAATCATTCGCACCTTGTTTTTAACAACATCCGAGGTGTAGTAAGCTTTAATAGCTTTACCCCAGGCAGGTTTAGTTTTAATTAGCTCGCCAATCAGTTCATCCAACTTCTCTAGTTTACTCGGCCAAGGCGGTTGCCCTGTTGCTTGGCTGGAAATTTTAACGCCTAGATCACCCAGGTTTTTAAGTGCGTGCCCACTGGATGAAAACCCCAGCGACTGCATTAGTTCCTGTCGCGTTAAGCAGCCCCATGCCGACAACTCATCATGCATTGGGTGAATTTCTTTTTTAGATTGTCTTTGTTGACGTTTTCTCATACTTCATTCCTTCGTTATTATTTAAATAGTCGGAACAATCCATTGCGAAAACACAAAGCCTATTGCTTTGCACACAACACTAAAAAGTGAGAAATATAAATTATTTTGGGATTTCAGGTTTTCTGATTAAACCTCTGAAAGTAGAGCAATAATAGCACAAAATGGCCAATAATTGCAAGCTTTTTGATCAAAAAACTTAAGTTTTTTTATGCGTGTCCTATAACTGCTTGATATATTTAGTATTAAATTTTCGCAAATTTACAATTTTTTTAACTAAGAACCGGACAAAAACAAAAACAAATCGGATTTTTGAAATTCAGGCTTAGTTGGTATATGTTAGGAAGGTCACGGTCTTGCTGCATGGATGCAATCTTTACAAGGGAATGGGAAGCATGGCGGCTTCCTTTGTGACATCACCCTTTTTTTGAATAGGTTGAATTTCCTCGCCGCTGGTCGAATCGCCAGGACAGGCAAACCGGGTGCGGGAAGCACACTCCAGCGGTAATTAAGTAGTAAAATAAAAAATACTGAGTTGGAAATGTTTCACTTGTAAGCAAGCAATAAGTAGCAAACCAACCCAAAAAATTTATTGAACTTGAGTATGTGTAATGGATATAGTGGTTATTAACTCTGAAAACAGTGCGCATAACGCCTGATACAATTGTATTAAATTACGCTATCTCGCCTTTATTTTAATAAGCCTAATCTAACCCAAAGCGCGGGCAAAGCTCATTACCCGCGCTCAAAGTTAATATATATTACTTAAGGTCTACACGCATGAGTTTCAGCAAAAGCATTAACCCCTGTTAACTCAGACGTAAACTCCCAAAGCTTTCGTGCTTCATCAAGGTTAGTCGCATGCGCACAAACACCACGAAAATCCTCGGTTGGTTTAGGATAACCTTGAGCCACTTCACAGTCCTCACAGTATAGTCCACCCATTCCATCCAGCTTAGGTGACGTTGCTACCCATATTTGTGTGGCAGCACCTTGCGCAGGCGATTTAAACTCAGGGTCAACGACATTGCCATCCTTATCAACCCAACCTGCGGCAACCATCTCATCCATATCAAGATGCCGCTGCAAGGGCGTCTTAATTTTTCCAGGGTGTAACGAAAAAGCACGGATATTACGTGCCTTGCCGTACTCATCAAGCTGTAACGCAAATAAAGCATTTGCTGTTTTAGATTGACCATAAGCCACCCATTTATCATAAGGCTCTTTTTCGAAAGGGATATCGTCCCAACGTATCGGTGAAAGGTGATGACCCGCCGATGAAACACAAACAACCCTAGCACCATCTTTCAAAGAATCCCAAATTAAATTGGTTAATACATAATGACCAATATGGTTCGTTGCAAACTGTGACTCCCAGCCCGGCCCCACTCTTTTTTCTGGACAAGCCATAACACCCGCATTGCAAATTAATATATCTACTTGAACCCTTGAATCAGTAATATTTCGTGCAAATCGCTTAACGCTCTCTAAGTCAGATAAATCTAACTCCAAGACGGTGACACTGGGCAAACCACCTAAGCTTTCTTCAGCAGCAGCGACATCGCGCGCACCAACTATCACTTTAGCCCCAGCAGACGCTAAAGCCTTTGTTGACTCAAGGCCGAGCCCTGAATGGCCACCGGTAACGACTGCTGTTTTACCCGATAAATCCAAACCTGCTAATACGTCTGAAGCCGTTGATAATGCATTAAATCCAGAATTAATAGGTGATTGATCTCTCATAAGTTCTCTCCATAATTTTTAATGGCATACCTACATCGTGTCGATAATAGTGTGCTATGTTAAAAAACAATGTTTATAATACATTTTAGCGTGAATAAAAAGTTTAACTATTAACTTTTGGAGGCTTTACTACGATGAATATCAAAATCAGCCACATCGATCATGTCGTCATGACCGTTAAAGACATTGAAGCCACTTGTCGCTTTTATTGGGATATCTTAGGCATTCCTTCAATTACCTATAAAGAAACTCGAAAGTCGTTGTGGCTCGGCACACAGAAAATTAATTTGCATCCACATGGTAGCGAATACACACCGCACGCCAATGTAACCTCACCCGGCACATTAGATCTGTGTTTTATTACTGAAAACACTATCCATGAAGTCGTTGCTCACTTAAACGCTCAGAACATTCCTATCGAAGAAAGCCCAGTTGAAACCAATGGTGCACGAGGTAAAATGTGTTCAGTTTATTTTCGTGATCCAGATCTCAACCTGATTGAAATTGCACGGTATACGCACATTAACAAATAGCACTACGTTGGTGTGTCATACCTCAAGCCTTTAAGCAACACAATGCCAATCAGTGCGATAATAGGCAATATCCAAAACCCAAAACCAAAGACATGCATCACCTCTTCTTTGGGAATGAGGCTATCAGGCTTAAGGTTTAACGTCTGCAAGCTTAGCCCTACCAATACAGAAGACAAGGCCACGCCAAAACTAATCGACACCTGACGACAAGCATTAAACACCGTATTGACTGAGGGTAAATCGTCTTTCGAAAAACCGATCACGCTTAAGGTTTGTATGGGGGTGCCGCAGAGTCCGCTGGCTAAGCCTCTCACAAAAAAGAGGATCAAAGCAAAAATCAACACACCCTGATGGATCCATAAAATCATGGGTGTCAACACGGCAACACCCAATAGGCCGACCGCAATCGGCAACTTAGCACCGTATTGATTAAATAATTTCACCGAATAACGACTGACCGCCATGGCGCCAAACGCTTGCATTCCCATAATAAGACCTGCCATCGTCGCAGACAAGCCCACACCCATTTGCAAAAATAAACCCACCAAGAAAATCGCACCAAAATGACACGTTTGAAAACAAAGCTGAATCAAGTTAGCCTTAACAAAGGTTTTATTTTGAAAGAAATTAAGCTCAATCAACGGGTATTGCGTATGCTTTTCAATACGAATGAAGACAAACAACAAAGGTAACAAGATAAAAATAAGCAGCCCTAACGCCAGCATGATTTGATCTTTACCCAGCAATGAAAAAGCGTAAAAAACAATAATGAGCATGGCGGCTGATAACAAAAAACCATACAGGTCGAGCGGCTTTTTCTGCGTATGGGGCATCTCCTTTAAATAAAACGCTGAAACGAGTGCGATGAATAAGCAAATTGGCCCTGAAAAGAAAAAGACTAAGCGCCAGCTGACCCAATCCAACATCAAACCACCCAAAAAAGGACCTATTGCAGGCGCGACTAAGGCGGGTAAAAAAATATAGCTCGTGATACTGGCATATTCAGCCCTATCATACGTCCTATAAATCATGGTGGCGCCAACAGGAATTAATAGTCCACCACCCAATCCGTGAATAAAGCGCAAAAAAATCAAGGTATCGAGATTAGGCGCAAAAGCACATAATGTTGATCCAAACCCAAACAAACTCATCGCAAGAATATAAATACGCTTATATCCAAAGCGCTCAGCTAACCAAGTGCTAATAGGAATGGCAATGGCTAAAGCTAACAAGAATGCCAAATTGACCCAATCTGTTGAGACAACAGGGACGTGAAATGTTTTCGCGACTGTAGGCAAGGTAATATTCACGATGGTGAGATCTAATCGATCTAAAAATACCACCACGGTATAAATCAATGCCAACAAATACTTATAAGATAACTTCACTTGTTTAACCTTGATAAAACTCTGGCATAATATAACGCAAAGCTGCCCTCTCCACGAGTGATAAAATCGGATTCCAAACATCAACGATTAGAACAATACGTGTAAGCTCACTCTTATTCCATACTTCGTGCTCAAATGAATCATCAAACACAAGGCACTCTCCCGCTTTCCACGATTTTATTTCATCCGAAACACGAATGACAGCCTCTGATGGAGTGATTAATCCTAAATGTGTTCTTAACTTAAAGTTATGTGGGCCACAATGTGGCTTGATATGAATGCCTGGTGTCATTGCTGAAAAATACGTACGTCCAGCAATTTCAACGCCCGGAATCTGTTCTAATAATTTTGCTGTTACTGGACACCGCTCAATATTATCTTCATATTTCTCACCATTTTTGTAAAAGAAAAAAGTATTCCATGTCCCATCTCCTGCTAAATCATCATTTTCGGGATGAACAGCCATTTTATTTTCCTGAAAAACTTTTAATGCCTCTGCCTTGATCGCTTCATAATTTTCTTCTAATAGCTTAACCCAGGGATACTGCCCCGCTTCATGCCAAGCACTGGCTTTATCATCTTCTAAGTAACATGCTGGAAATTGCACAGGATCGTTAAGACCGCGGTCAGCGCGCCTCCCCCTCTCAAGCATCGAAAACACACGAGCCAGATTAGCTTCATCAATTTTATTTTCCTCGGACCATAAACGTAATTTTTCTATTTTTTCTTTCATAATACCCTCCAACTAAGTGACTTTAATAATTAATTTTTTGAAACCAAAGTTCTAACACCATTACAGACCAAAGCATATTCGCCGTATCTGCCGATTCATGTCTCACCTGATCTTTGATTAGTTTCATGATTGAGGCTTGATTAAATAAACCACGATTGCCAAAAACTTGGCTTGTAAGTGTAGATTGCATAATGTCGAACAATACAAAACCAGGCTTCATCATCGCCACAATTGGCAATGTAAACGGTTGCTTCGGACGCTCAATAATAGACTTAGGTAGCTTGTCTCTCGCTGCACCATACACCAATTTTTTAACGCTTGATGCATCCAAAAGAAATTCATCAGGTGCCTTTCGTGAATAGTTAATAATGCGCGGCTGACAAAACGGCACCCTGACTTCTACAGAGTTAGCCATGCTTAAATGGTCAACCCGACTTAAAATATACGATGGAAATCGCTCAAGTTGATCAAAATTAAGTAATGACTTCAATCGACTATTAAAAGCAAGCTCGTTATCTTCAATCTTATTCCTTGCTCCATTTAATACTTCGCTTTTTCTTGACTCAAGAAAAGTTAAATAGTCAGAATGATAAACGAAGTTTCGCATAGATGCTGTTGTTGCACATAGGGTATCAAAATAGCCACTAAACCAGTCAGGATTACTATCAAACGTCGCACGTCGAAAACGCTCATAGCCACCAAAAAATTCATCGGCACCCTCACCTGTAATTGCCACCTTAAAACCGGCGTCACTTACTGACTTGAATAAGGCATAAGTGCTTAAGGCATGTGGCGCAGAATTGGGTTGCCCTAGATGATCAACGGTTTTTGATAATATATCAGGAAATTCACTTTCACGAATCAGTACCTGTTCATACTTACCCTTGTAATATTCAACCACTTCTTTTGCGAAATGGCGCTCATCAGCAGGCCAGTTACCCTCATAAGCGACATTGAAACAGGTTAAATCAGGCAGATATCGCGATGCCAAGGCTGTCATATAACTTGAATCTAGACCACCACTCGTCACTAAACACGTCGGCGCTTCAGCTTGTGTCATTAGACCCATTTCTTCAGATAACAGATCATCAAGCCGTCGTGAGGCATCGTCCAAATTACTCGGTACTATTTCATCAATACCCAAGCGCGTTTTATATTGCGATACTTTAGCTGGCTGACCAGCTGTTTTGACTAACATACTTGATGGCGGCAACGTTTGAATACCATCAAAAAATGTCTTTTGATGCCAGATAGAACGTCCAACTAAATATTCATGAACAGCTTCTGGCCGAATGCGGCGCTCAATAGGAAACTCTAGTAAAGAAGGTAATTCGGACGAAAAATATAAAGCATCGTGAGAAAAATCCCAGGAGTAATACAGGGTTTTAATCGATGCTGTATCATTAGCTAAAATTAATTTTTTCTCGGTACGGCAATCAATGATAGCGATTGCAAACATACCATTGAGGTATTCTACAAAACGAGTGCCATATTTTTCATACAGTGGAATAATGACCGAACCATCGCACGCATCAAAAGTATACCCTTCTCGATTTAGTTCATTTTTCAAGGCCTGGTGATTATAAATTTCACCGTTATACACAGCCCAAATTTTGCCTTTATTGAAAGGCTGCTCCCCACCAGAAAGTCCCTGTATCGCTAGACGGTTATTACCTACAGCCCACGTCTCTCCGCGTTTTAGTGTTTGATGATCAGGCCCGCCGTTTCGCTGTGCGAGCTGAACTCTCTCAAGCACACGATCAGATATTGATCGCTCTCCAAAATATCCAAATATTCGACACATCAGTTTTTTCTCTTATTTCTTCAGTTAATTGTGGTTTATGCAGACTGCTTAGCTTCTGGCATATAACGCTCAAGCATCTCTAAAACAATGGCAGCTTGGTTTGCCATTCTTAAGCCTTCTTTTTTCCCAGGGATAGAACCATGCACTGAAACAGCAGAGTTACCTGTTTTAAGGTATACTGGAGATGCAATGCGAACTATCTCTGGTGCTTCATAAACACGAATGAAACCGCCTGAGGCTAGCGGGTTGTCTGTATGGCAATCGATAGGAATATCGACAGCCTCACGCAATGCTGCAATCATTGGAAGCTGAAGGTCTCTCACTGCATTAATGCTATCGGCGCCAAGACTTTCTAACATTTTAAAAGCAGCGGGATTACCATGGCCACAATGTGCCGACACTTTAAATTTAATCGATTTTGGCAGCACACCATTAGTGCGCATTTGAACTAACAACCAAAGCAGCCCCTCGTCATAAATGACAAAGGCGGCAACGCCAAGATCAATCCCACGTTTAATATCTTCTATGGCCCGAATAAGTTGTTCCTGCCCCCTTAAACGATAGGCAATCGTTCGGCCTTGCGCCGTTGAAGCCGTTGCACTGGTATCGTAAGCAGCTCTTGGCCCTGTTGACATCATCAGCTCACAGCCATATTGATCACAAAGCTCAACCATTCTTTTAATTTCAGCTTTTGTATGGCGGAACATGCCAAATGTCTCTGTTACGCGGTTAATTCTAACGTTAACCCGTTTAGACTCATCTAGCAGTGCTGACATAGCTTCAATAGAATTAACCGTTGGAATTTCAATTTTAAAATCTCCACCATCATCAAACCTTTTTGTCGAATCAGGTAAGTCATTTCGATCACCCAGCGGCAAGCCAAAGGCTTTTAATGTACCACGTGTTTCTTCAAATATCATAGATTTCTCCTGTTTTTCGCCATAGATCACTACTGGCTATTTTGTAATTTACTCAAGGCTGTCAAGAACCGATTAATCTCAAGTTTTAGACCAATCTCAGTATCAGCCGAAAGAATCGCTGCCATAGGTAACGCCTCAAATTGATAAGTAACTTTTGATGCTGACTGACTATCTGAGTTTTTTTGATAAAATTTCACCACGTGTGTCGACTCTGATAGTACTTCGAATACGGGAACACTCTTTTTAGACAACAAATGAAAGCTCATTGGCGCCAAAACCTGACCAAAACATGATTGATTTTCCTTGGCAGATAAGTGCTCTTTTGCTAATTCACCTTTAATCTGAGAGGCAATATCTAATACATTCAAATTTATCCCTGTCTTTAAATGATACATTTGAATAATTTCAGCGCCACCCGCTCGTGCCGCACACTCTAGAAATGCAGGGCCTGATCGCGTTAAAATGAATTCAAGGTGAAAAGTAACACACTCACCACCTAATGCTTTGAGACAACGTTCTGCAAAATTTAAGTAACTATTATGCACCTGATAACTCGCCACTGGGCTTCCTTGTGCAAACTCAAGACAACTACCCATATAGCGATGCGCTAACATCGTGACGATCCTACCCTGATAGAAAAAACCATCAAGATGGTAAATATCGCCCTCAATATATTCTTCTAATAAATAGCCCTCTTCATCAACAGAGTTTTCTTTTTTTTCTACATACTCAATCGCCTGGGAAAAAGTTTCAAAACGACTTATGCCAACACTGCTTCCACCATCAACAGGCTTAAGTATGGTTTTACCTTGCCAAGGGTATTGTGCTTCGCTCAGTCCACGCAAATGATTTAATGAAAAACTTTTCGGCACACGAACTCCCTTTGAGATCAAACGATTTTTCATCTCACGCTTATCTCGATATGCCTTCGTCTCTTCAACAGGCAGTCCTGGCAGGTTGAAATGTGCTCTTAACTCTGCTGCAAATAACAACAATCTTTCTTGGCGTGTAATAATTCTATCAACACCACCAATAGCCGCTATTCGCCTAATTAAATCGGCCTTATCCCATTCTGATACGATCCACTTCTCACATTTTAATCCATCAGGAACCTGCTCAATAAAACTCTTCAAGCCACAATAAATAATCTCATTGGCATCATGATCAACAGCTTGATGATATTTAACCTTACGATACGGATTTTGGTGTAGAAATAATATTTTCATCATAATAACCTTCAAACTTTGCTAACTTTACGGCTTCATTAAGCATAAGATCCCGATCAACACCCAATAGCTCAACATTCCAGGCTGACATATATCCCTTATTAGCAGGACCAATCAGATCACCTGGTTTTGCTTTTACCTGATATTGCGAAAAACCCACTCGCTGCTTAATGAACTCAAGCCCCTGTAATCCACTAAATTTCATTACACGTGATGGATACGGAGAAACAATACAAAAATTGCGTTGATACTTTGGTGTTACGTTAGGCTTTTTTCCCTCAAACATACGAAGGGTCTCGAGATTTAAGTCGATGCCATAAGCAGTTCTAATCACATAATTTCTATGCCCGCCTGGTCGCGCTGCTATTTCAAGTAACTTGGGGCCGTCTGGTGTCACAATAAACTCCGCATGAAACGCACTTTTCCTAAGCCCTAATGCCGAAATGGCCTTATCAACAAGCACTTTTGAATTTTCTTGCACCCCAACTTCCAATGTGCTCGGCGCGTAGCGAACTCGATGACCGAAATCCTCAAATCCTAAATCTTTACCCGTTAAAACATCGACTGTAGGCGTTTGAAACACATCCCCCGCCCCATCTACAATGCCATCGATTGAGTGAACACTACCTGACAAATACTCTTCGGCTAGTATTTGCTTATCTTCTTCTGAAACTATACCTTTTTTATCGAGATACTTTATTAAGGTGGTTCTTAAATCCACATAAGCCGAATAAAGCTCTATTACACTCATTACTTTTTTAACGAACAAACTGCCATACAAGGCTTTAGGTTTAAGTATCACAGGAAACCGGAAATTATTAGCGACCTCTTCGAGATCTTCTTTTGAACGAATAACCTTGAAACCTGTTAAAAACGCTTGTCCAAGCTGACTAGCCAGCACCTTTTTCATCGACCATTTATCTAGGCACAAATTATATGTAAACGCCGAACTTTCCTTTTTGCTTAAAACTGTATTAATTAAAACTTTTGCGGGAATAAAATACTCACGTAAACACAAAACGTATTCAATCTGATATTGCTCAGATATTCCCCTTATCAGTGAAATGAACTCAGCGTTTAGTTTTGTTAAGTCATGAAAATACTTAGCTTCAAAAATTTTGTACTGTATGCTTTCTTGGAAAAATGACTGATCGCCAAGCAAAATTAAAACATAACCTTCTTCAACCAGCCTTTCGTACTCACCTCTGCGAATATTACCGACGATTAACACGACTTTTTTATCTTCTTTAACTAAGCTCATATCAAACTACCTCATTGAGCTGCTTATAATTAGTCGCTCGTCTATTCAAAAATGCACTAAAAATAGTTAAAACTGTCATCAAAAGGAAAACAGCTGTGTGCCCAAAAAACTGGAAAGCCAAGCCCCCAGCAAACGGTCCAAATGAGGCGCCCATTTGTCTTAGGCTAGCCGCACCAAAAAACAAGCCTCGCTTATCTTCTGGAGCAAATAAATCTGTCATCACACTTTGTGTTGGAACTACTAGCACCTCACCCAAAGTAATGGCCAACATGAACACAATAATTAGTGACTTATAGATGGGTAAGAGCGCCATCAATAAACAGCTCATAGAGAAAATAAGATTCCCCCAAAAGACTACCTTTCTCGGCGAAAGGTTTTTTGTCGCCATATACATCAAAGGCTGAAAAGCAACGACAGCAAGTCCATTTAGTGCACACATCCATGAGAAAAATCGCACGCCATCGACAAATGATCTTTCGAGTATCAAAGAGAAGTTACTCGTAATTTGCGCATACGCCATACTGAAAAATATGGCGCTCAGAACAAAGAGTGAAAACTTTTTATGATTTATGACCAGCTTAATAGAAGCCCACAAACTTTTGTATGAGCCATTCGGTTTCTTGCTTGATTTAATTTTTCGAATGACCAGTACAACAAAGACTGTATAAATCAGGAATAAAATGGCACTTAATAAAAATGCAACGCGTCCACCAGAAGCACCAATATAGGCACCAATTACTGGCCCCATAGCAGCGCCAATATTTGCTACCAAATAACGAGCATGAAGGAACTTGATTTTTTCTTGAGCTTCACAGTTGTCGCTAATTAAAGCCTGGCTAACGGGTGAAAAAAATGAAGAAAAAAGACCATTAAAAAAATTCAGCACTGAAAAAATAACCACTTTATCAATAGATGCCGTGTTAACCATAGTTGCAAGATAAAACACAAAATAGACCACGGCTGACATGACGAGAGAAATTAAAATAATTCGATGCCGGCCAAAATAGTCGGATAAATGACCACCCCAAAAGCCGGCTAAGCAGGCAGCAAATGGCTGACACCCCACAATAAATCCAATCCAACCAGCCGAAAGTGTTGTGTGCGCAGATAGATATATTGCCAAAAACGGCAAACTCAACATAGAAGCTGCTTTTGTCCAAAAGTTACCGAACAATATAATGACGATAAAAGGAGAAACTTTACGGATCATTTCGCGCTCTCCGATATGTTAAAGTCAAGCAACAACATATCCCTATAGCCATGCATCTGACTAGGACTTGTTACAACAGGGGTAACGTTATGCCATAATTTTTCATCATCAACAAAAATAGCATCCAATGAATTTTTTAATGTAATACGAGCAACTTCGTTTTCGAGTGAAGAATATAAAATGCTTTCACCACCCTCTACGTTTCTTCGATCAATCAAAATCTGAGCCACAAATCGATGCCCATCTTGATGAACACCTTCTGGAGTAGCCATGCCAGCAACACCTTTGCTACACTCCACTCTAATCTGATGCACATTGACCAACCAACTGGTTGAAATTTTGGATAAAGGCTGCCTAGAAGCAAAATACCGAATAAATTCGTGCAGTAAGTCTGATTGTTGAAACTCGCTTGTTAAACATTCAAATTGTCGATAAACACCGCCATTAAGCGTATTGTATTTTTCAGCTTGGAAAAATGGTGCATTACCTAAAAACTCCAGCCTATTGCTCGCATTATTTAAAATAAACTGCCCATAGCGACGTCGACGATATCGCCCACCATCTTTCATATAAGGATCGAAGGTTAAGTTGTTCCAATAACCTGCAAATACCCCAAACCCTTCACTATTAGAAAAAATTTGGGTTGAAGCAAAGTCACTTGCAGCTAATAGCTCATACCCTTGTTTTTCAATGCTGGCTAGCATCATAATTACCTTGAATTAGTCTATTTATACTTAAATTGTCATCAAAGCTATAATGAACTTCATTTGAGTTGCGCATTAGTTCTGAAACCTCTGAAGCAACGCCATGAGAACCTCTCTCACCTTCATTGGCACGTGCCATCAAATCGGCAATGTACACCATCTGATAAGGTTCAAAGCCTTTCCGCGTTAATTCTTGTGTGCCAAGTCGAATAACGGCCTTATCCCGCATTAGCCTAAAATTCGTTGCGATACCTGAAGCAAGCAAACGCTGAAAAAAAGCTTTGCCTGAAAATTCGTCTTTAAACTCAATAAGAATAATGTGAGTCGAATGATCATTCGGATATAAAACGTTAAAACCCAGTTTTAATAATTCATTTTTTAGTGCCGCAGAATTTTCCAGCATCTTAATGGCGTACTCCTTTCCCCAAAGCTCCATTTCCAGCATGCTGATGCAAAGCGCCATCAAGTTATGTGTATGCTGGCTTGATACCAATGCATCATCTAATGCTGAACTAAGCCTCTCTTGCACCAAAGAATTTGCAAATATATACAATGCTTTTTGCGGACCTGGAAAGGATTTATGCGTATTAGCTTGTAATAAATCACAACCTTCAAGCAAGGGTGACTGAAATAGCCCGCCTGCCATCAAGCCAAGTGTATGAGAAGCATCGTAAGCAATGAAAACTGAGTCACCGACAGTCTCTCTAAGCCTTTTGATATTGAGAGGGCGTTGTGGACAACCATGCTCAAGGATTATTAACGTAGGCTTACTTTCGTTAAGCATCTCTCTTAAACGATTAAAATCTACATCCTGTCTTTCCCGATCCCATGGCATATAAACTGACTTTCTACCCGACATTTCAACCACACCTCGTGTAGCGAAATGTCCACCGTCTCCAGGATCAATCGAATAAACAACCTCATTGACTGAGGTTAACGCCAATACGGAGCACATCGTTGCATGAACGCCAGATAGCGGCCTAAAATCAGCACCAATACCTGAAAATATTTTAACAGCAACATCGTATGCTTTAGTTTCAAGCTGTGTTAACGCGGGTTTTTCGGTATAAAGCAAACTACCTTTCTGCTGATAGTCAGCATTAACAGGTGCTTTAGCAATTTCACCCAGTCTATAACGAAATCCAAGTTGACTTTGAAGGAAATAACGCGCACTTTTCGACAAAATATTATCATATGCGCATAAATTCAACGTCAACTCATCACGCCACTCTTCACAAATCAAGCTGTGAAACAAAGCATCATACTTATACAAGTCTGTTAATTTATGTAACTTTTCTGAAATTTCATTATTAAGAAACATACCCACTCTCTGACTTTAGTTCTTTTACAAATGTCTTCGTCATTTCAATATATTTTTCTGCGCTCGTCGGTCTTGAAAACTCATCTACAATGGCGGCACCTTCATAGCCACATTTTTTCATTTGAGCCAGCATAGCTTTCATAGGCAAAACACCCTCACCTAGTGGAACATGTCGATGCTTGTTTTCAGGCATATCATTAAAGTGAACAACGCGCGTAATGGGTGTGTATACTTTTATACGATCCATTAGTTCTTCATAAGACAAACCCCAGGTTGCTAAGTGAACCAAATCCAAGGTCACATAAATACCTTTATCGCGATGTAATTCGATATGCTCTTCTGCATTAAAGACTAAGTATTTTGGTCGATCATTTCCCATATTTTCTAAACACAAAGCAACATTATATTTATCAGCATACGGTACAAGTTCGTCCAACGATTTCAATAATTGTCTCATTGCTACTTCTTTATTTGGCTTATTAAAGCCTGGATGAAAAGTTAAAAATCTAGCGTTAATATCATGGCAAAACCGAATAGCTAGCTCATGTTTTTGTATAGCAAGTGCCCTCTCACCTTCATCCTCAGCCGCGAGATTTGTATCTTTTTTTAGATAAGGTGCATGAACAGATACATGGTTCAAACCCAACAGCTTCTTCTTTAGGGTATCGCATAAAAGCTCATATTCTTTATCACTTGCCTGAGCTATTCGCTCTAAAGCATCATCTTCGATCTCGATTTCAATAGCATCAAAATCCAAAAGAATCTTGTCAACAATACCTTCAACCTCTGCCGGGTTATCAAAAACGTTAGTTGAAAATCCAATAACAGGGTATAGTGAATTTAATTTAGCCATAGAATTACCTCTTTAAATTTTTAATTGGAAATCTTCATCTTCTCAGTCAAAGCACTGACTGAAATTGATTGATATGTATATTTTGATCGAACGTACTGCATATTCTCATCGGTGTGAACGTACTGTTTAAATTATTTTTTACTTCTGCTCTTTCAGTAATTTTTTTACTACTTCTACTCGATGCACCGGAACATTTTTATCCGCTTTAAATCCCAACCGTACCTGATTATTTTTAATGCTTAATAACGTGACATAAATGTCCTCACCAATTTTTACTGTTTCACCTACTTTTCTTGACAATACCAACATGTGTATCTCCTATCACTTCTGTCCTAATTCATGTGCGCGTTTTTTAATTTCTTCCAATGCACCAATTTCAATTTTTGTGCTGACCGTACCGATGCCGCATTGTTGCTGTTCGTACAGCGTTACCAATACTGGACTAATTAATTGCTCAACGGACTCTTTGTCTTGTTCATCTAATATCACTTTCACTATCACCAACCTCCTTCTTAAAAAGCGCTTTGGGCGATTGTTTGTGATTGTTTTTATCTCGCCCAGAACGCTACCCGGGCAGCAAGACCATTTATGTATGACGACGTATTAAGTAAAGTCGCTTTAATTGCTGCCTAAACGACTGCTCTAATAGCTGTTCACGACTTTGATTAAGTGCATCATTAATTTTGGGAAGTGTGGTATTTAGACAGTGCGCTAGTTGTTGCTTGCTGTAACCATCGTTTAAGATAAGTTCACTTAACATCCAATCGATACTTAGCGTAACCGCTTTCATCCTCAAAGCCCCCTTGCTCAAAACGATTTCAATTTTGGAGAGGATGGAGGGTTCTCAACCGAAAGGTCTTTTGGTAAGATTTCCAGTTGAGAAGTCGGTCTTAAGCAATATTCCATCTTCTCTTATCTTCATATCGAGCAAGTTGCCGCTTGCTCGATATTTCTTCAGCTTTTTCTTTCAAATAGCTTCCATATGGGTTATATTACTACACATTGTTTTGATGTCAATACAATTTTGAGTAAATTACCCATATTTTTTGTAAAGTGGGTGATTTTTTGACGGGAAGATGAGTAAGTCATTGATAAGTAACATATTAAAAACATTGATGTTTAAGAAAAACGTCAATACATCGCAATTAGCACGGGAACTTAAGTTACCACAACAAACCCTGCAGCGCATTGTTTCAGGGGTTTCCCCTCATCCGCATGGCAAAACCCTGAAGCCTATTGCTGACTTTTTTGACGTTAGCCTCGATCAACTAAAGGGTAAAAGCCCACTACCTGATTCTGCGGTTGACATGGGACTACCAACCATAACTAAAGCTAAAGCTAAAGAAGTGCCCATTATAGAGTGGAATGAAGTAGAACCTTACCTAAGCAATCCAGAGGCCTTCAACGCCAATGAACTCGCTTTTGCAGACCCGAAATTATCTGAAGAAACTTTTGCGATTACCTTACCTGACTCATCAATGGAACCGTACTTTCCAAAGGGCTCTTTATTAATCCTCGACCCCAAAAAACCAGCAAAAGACCGTTGCTTCGTCTTAGCAAAGATAGCAGAAAGCGACACATTGATTTTTCGTCAACTCTTAGTTGATGGCGAGCACCAATACTTAAAACCACTAAACCCAGACCTAAATGCCTTCCCCATGCGTTTACTAAAAGGTAGCGACACTATATTAGGTGTGATGGTTGAATTTCGTCATAGATATGACAACTTGTAGGAGGCACATAAATGAAACAGCGCTCGAAGCTTATTAAATTTCTAACACGGATCGTTCGCCTTTGGAGAAAGCTTAATAAAAGCAACCAAAGTTACACTCCCGCATACCGTGTCGCCAATATCGAAAAAAATACAGAAGGCGAGTATGAAATCACTGTTCAATTAATCGGTAAAAACGTTATTCATAAAGTTGCACCCGAAAAATTATTGGCTGACGACAAAATGGTTAACTGCTTTTCACCAACAGATATTAGAACACTAACTTACCTTGGCTATCTTGAAATGCACAGCCCAAAATATAAAATTCTGGCAAAGCGTTTATCAGAAAATACTGACCAAACACTTTTTGCAATACAAAAAAAGGGAGAGAGGAAACACCGCGTTGTAACAGCCAATGATATCTCAAAAGATGAAGAAATCATTAGGCATTTAAGCCAAAAGGACGCGCACATGGTGGGGATAACAACCGCCACTGAACAACACGCACTAGAGAAAAAACAGAAAGAAAAGATTTTAAAGCAGCTTAAAAAGAACCAACCTTAAATTTTCTTAAAACCACAGATTATGTCCTGACAATCTAGCTCATTCAAAAAAAATTGTCGATTTACTGAAAAAACATTTTCAAAACCAGCCAAGGTTAACAACTTAAGCCAATTATCAACACAAACAACAGGGCTACCAGAAACACGCCACTTCTGGTCTTCAAATGCCCACCAACCATCAAGAAACCCGTATACTAATGTAGAAAAGTCTCTTTTGATAACTCCTTCATTAATAATTAACAACCCTCCATGTTTTAATAGAGTAATAACATAGTTTAAGGTTGTTAATAGGTCTTTTGCAGTATGAAGAACATTTGTAGCAACTACAATATCATATTGTCTTTTAACCCCCTGTTTGCCTGGTTCTTCGTTAATATCAAAAATAAAAAAATCTAAAAATCGGTAATTTCCCGCATTTAAAATGCTCACTCCATGCCGCGTAAACGTTTTAGAAATATCTGTATAAGCATAGTTCGAACATAGTCCACTCGAAGCTAGCTCTGGCAAAATAGACACAGTCGTAGAACCAACACCAGCGCCCAATTCAATAATAGAAACCTGGTTTTTATCATGAGAACAATAAAAATCAGCATACTCATTAACTAAAGAAGAAACCAGAGTATTAAAAAAAGCGGCATCTTTACTTGATCTATATAATCCTTCTACTATAGAAAGACTACCCGATGGAAACATTATGTTTAAAAAATTAACCTCTCCAGACAATATTTTTAAGTAAGAGCTCATAACACTCTTTAAGAAGTTAGCACTTTGAATAACTTCTGGATATATTTTTACAATATCATCAAATACTTTATTTAAATAGTCCGTCGAAATAAGTGGAACTTGAGCTGCTTCGTAAATTTCACCATGTATTTTTTTTAAGCACCCAAAATCGACCAAAAGCTCAAGCAAACACCTCAACAACTTTATATATTTTGGCTGTATTTTTAATGCATGCTGAATATCTGATGAATCAGCGATATCACCTACGTTACAAAATACATTTTTCTTTAAAAAAAAATAGAAAATATATAATACGCCCCACTTTTCCAGCTCACTTATACCAGATTGAAAGTGCGCAAGTTCAAACTTATTTAAACCGATATTTTTTAGCCGCTCATTAAAGCGAGACATAATATTTTTGCTAAAATCTAAATCATCATTAACTTTCATCATTTAACTTAATATAGATGTATGCTGCAATTTCTTTTGGAGTCGAGCAACTACTCAACTTGCTCTCAGGTATCTCTACCCCCAACTTTTTCCTAATTTCCTCAATCAACTGAAGGATCAAAAGGGAGTCTCCACCTAAATCATAAAAATCATCTGTCGCACAAATCTGATCACTCCCTAAAAAACTTTTAAAAATAGCAGTCACCTCAAGTTCAATTGTCTCGCGAGAGAAAAACTTACGTTTTTGAGACGGAGACGACCGTTCAGTAGTAGAATGATCTTTTAATATATATGGCTTTGCCCAGTATTCTCTGCTCTCAAAAGGATAGGTGGGCAACGCCAACTTGAAAGGTTTAGACGCTCTGTATAGCTCTTGCCAATTCACGTCCTCCTTAGCAAGCCATTGTTTAGCTAGCCTATATAGGGTTTCGTATGCCAGTTTAGTCGATTCACATAGCGTGTCATCATTAACTTGTAAAGCTTCCAATTGATCAAGATCACCAAGCCTTTCAATTGCCTGCTCTTTAGTAAAGCAAATGCAGGCAAATCTGTCTTGCATAGTTTTTCGCCCTACCTGCAGCGTATATGCGATATCTTTAAGGCTAGCTGCTGGGTTAAGCTTTAAGTAATTTATTATTTTTCTACGTCTTCGAATCAACCCGGTTCGTTTCTTAGCAGACAGCACAATCAACACCGGCAAATCATCATTGCAAGAGCCTGGCAACTGAGGTGCTTCTTGTAGCACAAGATGGGCGTTAGTGCCTCCAATACCAAAAGAGCTCACCCCAGCAAACCTTGACGAATTTTCAGCAGCCCATTTAACTGGTGAAGTGTTAATACAAAAATTTATATCATTTAAGTTTATCGCAGAATTGAGCTTTTTAAAGTTAATATTTGGTGGAAAACATTTATGCTTCAAAGCCTCTATTGTTTTTATTACGCCAGCAACGCCAGCAGCAACATCCAAATGTCCGATATTCGGTTTAAGCGCCCCTAAAGCAACTTTGCTTTTTACCCCTTGCTTCGAAAACACTCTACCAAGCGCTCTAACTTCTATAGGATCACCGATTAAAGTACCTGTACCATGAGCCTCTAGGTAGGCTATATCATTTGGTGTGATTTTAGCTCGATCAAGAGCTGCTTCTATGACCTTTTTCTGTCCCTCAACACTCGGGGCTGAAAACCCAATTTTATTAGATCCATCATTGTTAACCGCACCTCCTCTAATAATTGCATGTATATTATCATGATCTTCCAGAGCCTTAGAAAGGCGTTTCAAAACCAAAACCCCCAAACCATTGCCAGGCACCGTTCCCACAGCTTTCTCATCAAAGGTTCTGCAGTGGCCATCTTTTGACAAAATCATACCATCTTGATACAAATAGCCTGACTTTAATGGCGTTGTTACAGAAACGCCACCAGCTAAAGCAATTTCACAACTTGACGCTAATAAACTTTCACAAGCCATCCAAATTGAAACCAAGGAAGTAGAGCAAGCTGTTTGTACATTGACGCATGGCCCTGTTAAGTTAAGCTTGTAGGCTAGCAAAGTGGTCAGAAAATCTTTAGCATTGTGAGTAAGAAGTAACATATCTTTTGATTGTGACTCAGAAACGAAACCCTCCTCATTTGATAAAGCATCACCATAATTGCTCGTCGAACAGCCAGCAAAAACACCCACGCGATCATTAGAGGAGCCAGGAACATAAGCAGCATTTTCTAATGCCTCCCAAACAACCTCAAAAAATAAACGAAATTGTGGATCAAGCATTGTGGCTTCATAAGCGCTAAAATTGAAAAAGTCAGCATCGAAAAGAGCCGCATTTTTTAGATACCCCTTTGCTCGAATATAGTTAGGATTATCCAACAAAACTTGAGGCACGCCAGAAGACAGAAGTTCCTGATCGTCAAAAACAACAATAGACTCGACCCCATTTTCTATGTTGAACCAAAATTCATCAATGTTCTTTGCCCCAGGAAAGCGGCCAGCCATCCCGATAATTGCTATATTATCTTCCATAAATTACTAAAACTGTGTTTTATTACCATACCCAACTATTATGATTCAGTATAACACTTGCCTCGGATTTTCGCAGCAATTCTACGAAACCATAAAAATCATTTATCAGCCTCTGTCAAAACTATCAGCCAAATTCGGATACTGTGTACGTATAAATTTGGCGTATTTTCTAATGGTTGGATATTCAAATAAGTCAACCACCGAAATATCATCCAAGCTTAACTCAGCTTGCAGAATAGCATGTAATGATAAAGCTTTAATGGAGCTTCCTCCAATATCAAAAAAATTATCATCTAATTCAATTCTTGAAACCTGGAGTATTTTTTGCCAAGCTAAAAATATGACCCTCTCTAATTTCGACATATTCACCTGCTTTTTATTTTTTCTATCAAGAATCGACAAGTTTTTAAGAGTATCTATATCGATTTTATCATGACCCGTTTTTGGCAACTCATCAATCTGCGACCAATGGCTTGGCAGCATATATTCTGGCAAAAATAAACGCGCCTGTTTTTTAATATGCTTCAACAAGGTATCGTTTATTCGACCCGTATAGTAACAGACCAAAGTTTTACTGCCTCCTAGCTCTTTATCGACAATACAACAGTGCCCAAGCTCACCAAACCCCGACAGAATGTTCTCAATTTCTTTTAACTCAATCCGATATCCCCGAATCTTCACCTGATTATCATTGCGACCAACGTAAACCAAATCGCCATCTGGTAAATACTTTACCAAGTCGCCTGT